>NZ_JAJKGM010000006.1:0-122315 GCF_021412605.1 Clostridium celatum | reverse complement strand
TAAATTAATATATTTTAAATTATATTACATATTTGTATAAAATTAAAGACTACTGACACTTTGTCAGCAGTCTGAAATAAAAAGTCAGCAATAAGCTGACTTTTTATTTTAAAACTGCCAAACTACTATTTCTAAATAATAGTTATTTTTTAAGCTCCTTCACTTAAGAACTTATATTGCGCCATATATAATTCATAGTAGCTACCTCTGTTATTTAATAGTTCCATATGATTTCCAATTTCCTCTATTTTCCCATCATTTATAACCATAATTTTATCGCAATCTCTTATAGTTGATAATCTATGTGCAACAACAAAAGATGTTCTACCATAAAGCAACCTTTCAATACCTTTTTGAACTAGCTTTTCAGTTTCTGTATCTATATTAGAAGTAGCTTCATCTAATATTAATATTCTTGGATTTGCAAGCAACGCTCTAGCAAAGGAAACTAATTGTCTTTGTCCTAGCGATAATCTAGATCCTCTTTCATTTACTTCTGTATTATATCCATTTTCAAGCTTCATTATAAATTCATGAGCATTTACAGCTTTAGCTGCATTTATAACATCTTCATCAGTAGCATCTAATCTACCATATCGTATATTCTCCATTATAGTAGTTGAAAATAAAAATGTATCTTGAAGCATTATTCCCATTTGACTTCTTAGACTTTCAATTTCCACATTTCTTATATCTTTTCCATCAATTAAAACTTCTCCAGAAGTTGGATCGTAAAATCTACTCAACAAGGAGACTATAGTTGTTTTTCCGGCTCCCGTCGCTCCAACCAACGCTATTCTTTCTCCTTTATTAACTTTAAAATTAATATTTTTTAAAACATGTGAATTTTCATCATAAGAAAAATCTACATTTTTAAATTCTACATTACCACTAATTCTTCCAATTTCTTTAGCATTTTTTTCATTTTTTATAATAGGTTTAATATCTAATATATCAAAGATTCTATCTGCTGCTGAAAAATTAGTAACTAATGTGTTATAAAAACTTGAAAGATTCATTATAGGTCTCCAGAACATTCCTGTATACATTGAAAAAGCTATTAAAGTTCCTAGCTTTATTTCCCCTTTACTTACTAAAGTATATCCCACAGCAAAAACCACTATTGTTCCAATCCCCCAAGCAAAATCTACTAATGGCCAAAATAAATCATTTAATTGTACAGCTTTTATAAATGCTGTACTTAACTCTGAAACCATAGCTTTAAAATCTTTTTCCGTACCCTTTTCTTTAGCAAACCCTTGTACAACTTTTATTCCTGAAAAATCTTCATGAGTAAATCCATTTAAATTTGATCTCTTATTTCTATATATTTCCCATCTTTTTCTTGAAAATGTCTCAATACAAAATATTGATATAAAAAGAAGTGGAACTAAGGCTATACATGCTAAAGCTAATTTAACATTCATCACAAGCATAATAACTGTAACACATAAAAGATTTAATAGTTGTGGTATAAGGGACTGTATACTTTGTGAAAACAAATTTTTTAATGCATTAACATCTCCAACTACTCTTGCAAGTATTTTTCCAACAGGCCTACTATCAAAAAAATCAAATGATAAATATTGTATATGACTGTATAATTCATGCCTTATATTTACTAAAATATTATTAGTTATTGAAGTTATCATACTCCATCTAATTCTAGATAATATCCACGCTACTAAATTCAATCCTATTAAAGCTACCCCAATTAAAATCAAGCCCTTTGTATCATTATTAGCTACATAGTCATCTATAGCAACTTCTAATAGTAGTGGATTAACAATTCCACAAACCATAACAAAAATCATTAACAAAACAACTATAAAAGCTTTAAATTTATATGGTTTAAGGTAAGTTAATAACTTAGCTGTTATTTCTCTCTTGCTTCTTCTCATTACCTCTTCATCTTTTTTTATCGAATTACTCCCCAATTATATTACCTCCTGTTCTAGCATATTAAAATCTTTAAATTGATCACAATAAATATCATAATATGCCCCTTTAAGATTTAATAATTCCTCATGAGTTCCTTGCTCCTTTATTTTTCCATTTTCTAAATAAACTATTAAATCCGAATTTTTAACCGCTGAAATTCTATGTGCTATTATGAAAGTTGTACTTTCCTTTTCTCTTTCTTTAAGATTCTTTAATAATTTATGCTCTGTTTCCATATCTAAAGCTGAGGTAGAATCATCTAAAATTAATATTTTAGAATTTCTAACTAAGGCTCTTGCTATTGAAATTCTTTGTTTTTGACCTCTTGAAAGTCCTATACCTCTTTCCCCTATTTCTGTGTCAAACCCTTCTTCTAAAGACTCTATAAAATCTAAAGCACATGCTAAATCAGAAGCTTTTTTTACCTCTTCAAAAGATGCATTATCATTACTAAATTTTATATTATTAATTATTGAATCAGAAAATAAAAATGTATCTTGTGGTACTATTGACATACTTTTTCTTAAAAAGTTTAAATCATACTCTTTAACATCTATACCATCAATCTCTACACTTCCTTCTTGCACATCATAATATCTTCCTATAAGATTTAATAAACTTGTTTTACCAGAACCTGTAGTTCCCATAATAGCTACAGTACTTCCAGCCTTAATATCTAAATTTATATTATCCAAAACAATTTCATCATTATATTTAAAGCTAACATTATTAAATTTAATATCACCATTAATGACTTCTTTTTTATATTTTTTCTCATTATTTTTTATTTCCGGATTTCTATCCATTATTGCAAAAATTTTCTTTGCTGAAGCTGTATTTCTTGAAAGCAAGTCCATAAGTTCCCCAAGCATTCTCATTGGCCATATCAAGTTCCATATATATCCACTAAACGCTACTAAAACTCCTATTGATATTTCTTCTCTCATAACAAGAAATCCACCTAAAACTATCATTATTACAAGAGATACATTAGTCAAGAACTCTATTGGTGGAAAATAATCTCCTATTATTTTTGCTTGCTTCATATTTAAGTCATAATATTTTCTATTCATACCTAAAAACTTATTTATTTCATGTTTTTCTCTTGCAAAAGCTTTTACTAATCTAACACCAGCTATATCTTCTTGCGCTGTTGTATTTATAACTGCTGTTTGATCACTTATTTCTTCATAGCATTTACCAAATTTCTTTTCTAGCTTAATGCCTATAAATCCTATAGGTACCATAACTATAAAGCATGCAAATGCAAGCTTATAATTTAAAGTAAATAATATTATTGTAGAAATAACAAAATACAATATATTTTCTATAAAAAGTCGTATACCAAACCCTATAGTCTGCCATATATTTTCAACATCCTCACCTATTCTTGACATAAGTTCCCCAGTATTCATATCATCAAAATACTTAAACTCTAGCTTTTGAATATGATTAAATAAATCATTTTTAATATCTGCATGTACCCATGTACTAAGTAAATCATATAAAAATTCCTTACCATACCCAAAGAATGATTTTATAAGTGTTATAATAAAAATCCCAACTAAAGTCCAAGTTATTACACTTTCATTTCCATTTGTAATTCCATCATCTATAAATATTTGTTGCAAATAAGGAATACACAAGTCCACTCCTATAACAATAAACATAGAAATAGTTCCTAGTATCAATGTTCCCTTATACTTAGAAACATATTTAAGTATTCTAGTCATTTAAAATCCCCCTTTTAATATATCCTCTTTAACGCTTTTGTTAATTATTGCTCATCGCTCTCATCCTTTCTAAAAAATAAATAAAGACATAGTTATTCCCTTACCTTTTATCTTAAACTTAAATTTCAAAGTAAAAAATAAAAGACAGGATTAATAACCATGTCTTCAAACTTCAATTTATTATTATAAAAATAAATTAAACAATTTTAAAATAATCTTTTTTATAGCTAAATTTATACACTACATTTTTTGATTATTCCTAGAGATAGGGTTATTAATATTTTCATTAAATATTTTATTGTTTTTTCTATCTTGCCATCACAAGCAAATATAGTATTTAACATATTCCTACCTCCTTTTCCTTAATCTTCTATAATTATATTCCTACATTTTTTCCTTGTCAACCACTTTTGTAACTATTATCCACTTTTTCTATATTTTTAATCTATAATTTACGACGTATTCTTACTTCATTAGAATTATAAAAAGTAAACTCTTTATCAACTCCCTCTTTTTCCCATGAGTAATATTAAATGTTATACAAAATATATAAATATAATAAATTTCAAGGAGGGATAACTTTGAATAAATATAAAGTTAGTATTTTTTTATTGATTTTTATTCTTTTATTTACTATCTTACCTAATACAACTTATGCCAACTCTAAAACTACAATACCAGAGGATAGCGAATTAAATTGGTATTTTGTAAATAGAGGAAAAGATACAACTCCAGAAGCACCAAAAGAATCTGCAGATTTTTTCAGCAAATATGATGCTTATTATGTTGGAAATACAGAAGAAAAAGTCATTTATCTAACTTTTGATGAAGGATATGAAAATGGCTATACTGAAAAAATATTAGATGTTTTAAAAGAAGAAAATGTACCTGCTGCATTTTTTGTTGTAAAACCTTATATAACTCAAAATCCAGATATAATAAAAAGAATGGCAGATGAAGGGCACTTAGTATGTAATCATTCTAATCACCATCCTTCAATGGCTACTGTTTTGGATACTGAAAAGTTTAATAAAGAATTTACCGATGTAGAAGAAGCTTATAAAGAAGTTGTTGGTAGTGACATGCCAAAATATTTTAGACCTCCAATGGGTAAATATTCTATTAACTCTTTAAAGAAAACTCAAGCCCTTGGTTATAAAACAATTTTTTGGAGCTTTGCTTATAAAGATTGGCTTATAGATAATCAACCTAGCGAAGAAATGGCAATTAAGAAAATAACAAATGGTGTTCATCCTGGTTGTATTATGCTTTTACATGCAGTTTCTAAAACTAATACTAATGTATTAAAAACAGTAATTGAACAAATTAAAGCTGATGGATATGAATTTAAATCTTTAGATGAATTAAATTCCAATTAATGTTGCCTAATTTTCATTAAATAATTTAAACTCAAAATGGATAATGCTAAATTTAAAAACTTTCTAAGTTTTATTATAATATAGCATTATCCATTTTATTATTTAATATGACTTTATAATATATTACACTCCTTTTTCAAAGTATCTTTGATATACTTTGGAAAATATAAAGTTAAATCCGAATGATTTTTATATCTATGAATATCATATTTCTTTTTAATATTAAGATTATTTAACGCTTCTATTAAAGGTTCAATATCACTTTTAAAGGTTTCTTCTTCATTTGAATAATGTAGATAAATACTATTACCATTATTCTCGTTATTTTTCAATCTATTTTCCATAAGAATATTAAGTTTATTTATTGATTCTTTTGATTCATCACCCATAATATAGTTTAATATATTTCTATGACTCGGAAGATATAAATAATTACCTAATCTATATTGTGGTGCACCTGCAACTATACTTGTATTCTTTCTTCCCATTCCAAAATATAACGCTGCATAAGCCCCTTTACTTGAACCTATATATATTTCTTTTTCCGCTTTAACCTCTTTACAAATATCATCTATTAATTTTTCTACATCAATAGCTATTGCAAAGTCCTTATTTTTCCCCAAGTAATAAGCACCTCTTCCGTCAAATCCAAAGTCATCTAGTATAAATAACTTATTACACTTAATTCCTTCTAATGTTCTAATATAGTTATATCTTGCCTTCTGGCCTTTTTTTGTACAGGCTGTAAAAACAATTAAAATATCATTAGACTTTTTATTAAATTCAACTAAATACTTTATATCATACATTTTACCTGTATATGTTTTTTGCTTAAATTTCATAAGATATTTTGTCTTTATAAGATCAGTGCCTTTGTTTATCTTTACCATAATTCCCATAAATAAAATTTTCTCCTAAATTCCAAAGCCCTTAACTATTTTTGATTTTCTTTCTAATGACTTTTTAATCATTTCTCTACAATCATTTGGTATATTTTCATATTCTTCTTTATTGCTTAAACTATTATAGTTTACAAATACATTTACTACAGCTGATTCTATTGCACTATGTAATAATATTGCTGCAACTATAGCATCTGAAGTCAAATTCTTATTTCCATACTCAACTGCAAATTCTATATTATCGTAAAACTCCAAAGAAGTTTTAGCTAAATTTAAAGGTGCTTCCATAGCTAATATAGTTTTTTCTTTTATCATTTTACTTCTATATAATTTTTCTTCTTCATTTTCCTTAGGAAGTTTAAAAGTATCCATAAGAGTTGTAAATGTACTTCTATCTGCTTCCATAAACTTCAAACTTTCCTTTATAAAAGCTTCACTTTTTTCTGCAAATACCTTCATTTTATCTTTATTTTCTTCATCTAATTTCTCAAAAGACTTTTTATATATAGTAAAAGAATATACCATTGAATTTAATGCTGAAGCTAATGCTGATACTAAAGCAGCTGTACTTCCACCTCCTGGTGATGGCAAATCTGTTTTTAATTCATATAAAAATTTATCAATACTATAATCTTTAAATTCCATATACTCTAACTCCTTTCCTTAATTACTTCTTGGTAAACATTAATTATTTTATTTACTATTATTTCAGGACTAAATTTATTGATACAATATTTTCTTACTTCTTGTGGATCATATTTTTCTATATTATTTTTTATATACTCCATTGCATTACCTAAATCCACAACATTATCCTTTTCTACTAAAATTCCTACCTCTTTGCTTATAATGTCTTCCGCCCCCCCATTATAAGCTCCAATAGTAGGCTTTCCACTGGCTAAAGCTTCAATATATACAACACCAAAAGTTTCATATCTAGAAGGTAATACAAAAACATCACATCTATTCATCCACTTTGAAACCTCTTCTCTTATAAGCGCTCCAGTAAAAATAACTTGCTTTTCAATATTTTCATCTCTTGCTATAGATTTAAGCCATTCTTTTTGACTACCTTCTCCACCAATTACAAGTTTCACACTTTGATTCTTGAATTTTTTAGCAAATGCCTTAATTAAAGTATCAAACCCCTTTTCACCCTCTAAAAAAGCAAGTGAAAAAAATATAAAATCATTATCATCTTTTTTTATATTACTAATATCAAATATCGATAGGTCAACTAAATTACCTATAACTTTTATATCATTTCTATTAGTCAATTCTTTTAATTCTTCTTTCAATCCATTTCCAACAGCAATTAGCTTATCTGCACTATTATAAGATTCTACTATCCTGTTATAATAGCTATCTCTAACATAAGCTCCTCTCTTTACTGAAGAATGCTCTGTAATTATTAAAGGAATATTATATTTTTTTGCTATATAAGAAGCACTTATTCCTCCCCACAAAGATGATTGTGCATGAATAATATCAACTTTTCCTTCTTTTTTAACTATTTCACTATAAAGTTTATCCATTCTTCTATCAAAAACTTTAAACATTAAAGGATTCTTTGGAATAAAATTATAATTCTTATATCTATAAGTTCTTAAGCCTTTTTCAACATTAAAATTAATTCCTATCTTTTCATTAACCTTTCCTAGTAATGTTAATGGCCAAATTTCATTATATGCAACCGTCACCTTAATTCCTGCATCTTGAAGCTTAGTAGCCTGTTCTCTAAAAAAACTACCATGAACTTTATTTCTATTATTATCATACCAAGAAGGTATAAACATTATATGCATAATCCTTACCCCTTTAAAATTTCATTAAGCTTTTTAGAAATATGTTTCCATCTATATTCTTCTATAGGTCCATATTGCTTTCCTGAAGTTACAATACCAACCATTTTTTTAATTCCTTTTTGTATTTCTTCTTTATTGTTACTAACTACTATACATTTTTCTTTATTTAAAACAACATCTTTTATAGGATCATTTTCATCACCTAATATAACAAAGATAAGTCCATCTGCTCCAAAGTAATCATAAATTTTAGCTGGAATTTGCTTTGAATTTTTATTACCAAATAAAAGTAAAACCTCACTATTAAGCATATATCCTAAAGCCTCGTTATACGGAATCCTTGGTGAAACATTTATATTTTCTACTGATATAAGCTTATTTTTTATATCTTCATCATCAATATTTCCAAAGAATAATATATTAAGTTTTTTGAATAACTCATTATCCTTTTCTTTTATTTCATCTAAGGCATCTATAAATGGTCTTACATCTCTAAGCTTTGAAAAAATTTCACCTGCATAAACAAAATTTATTTTTTCATCACTCAACATTTTAGGATTTGAACTTATTTTAATTTCATTATATTGTTCTTCATCATATCCTCTAGTTACTATAAAAGTTTTTTCAATTGGAATATTATATGTTTGTATATAATCGTCCCTATTTGCCTTAGTTACAAAAATAAACCTGTCACTAAGTTCTACTATTTTCTTTTCATAGCCTTCTTCAAATTTCCTTCTAAATTTACTTATATTTTCTCTTGTTGAGTCCTTAAGCCAAGGATCACTCCAATATGTAACCCAGGGAATATTCTTAAACTCTTCTTTTATTTTCAATGCACAAATATGACTTGAAGGTGGTTCATGCATTGAAAATATAACATCAAATTTTTCTTTTTTAGTTAATTCAATACCGTATCTAGCTGCATTCTTTGCCCAATTAAAATACATATCTGGAATTGCCACTAAAGACTTTCCTTTTCTTAAAGCTGTCTTTACAAAGCTTTTTTTATTGTTTCCAGCTTTTGCTATATTATTAGATTTTTTAGGCATTATCCTTTCAAAAATCTTTCCACCACTAATTATATGCATTTTAACTTTTTTATCTAACATGCTCAATATATATTCATCATAATATATTGAATTTTTAGGGAAATTTACTGTTAAAAGATGAACTTCATTTCCTTCTATTTTAGATAAGTTATTTAAATACTGTAATGTTTCTATAGATGCTGAGTTATTTATAAGAGGTGAATAGCAAGCTATAAATAATATCTTCATTATGCTTACCTCCTTTTATACCTTTCCATTATCTTTGCCTTTATTTTTAATTACAAGCCATATAAATTTAGGAATACTTCCAAGCCTCTTTATTCTCCACGGTTCTTTAGCTACTCTGTATGCCCATTCCATACCAATATTTATCATCCACTGAGGAGCTCTATTTACTTTTTCAGCAATAACATCAAAGCTCCCCCCAACTCCCATAAAAATTCTACAAGGTAACTCATCCATATACTTTACTATAAAGTTTTCTTGTCTTGGGCAACCCATCGCCACAAATAATGCCATTGGTTTTTTTTCTTTTATTTCATCTAAAATTTCTTTAGGATTATTTAAATCAAAAAATCCATTATGATATCCTACAATTTTCACTTTTGGATGATCGCGTAATATATTTGCTACACAGGTTTTCACACTTTCTTCATCTGCACCTAATAAATAAATACCATCTCCACTTTTTTCACAAGACATAATTATATTTTTCATAAGCTCAATTCCTGCAATTTTTTCACTTACAGGCGTATTTAATATCTTTGCACTTATTTGTACTCCAACACCATCAGGTATTATAATAGATGAATCAGATGTAAAATTATCAAAAAGTTCCTTATTATTTAATCCAGTATATAAAACCTCTGGATTCCCTGAGATAATATGAACTTTTTCATAAGATGATATTTCTTCCAAACATTTATCCATACTAGAAGAAAACACCTTATATCCCATAATATCTATATATTTGTTTTTCTCATCTTTTCTCATTTATTGTCTTCCTTTTTACTACTATTTATTTATCATAGTATCTAACTGTTTTACTATTTCATCTTCTGAATTTAATTTTTTAGCTATATCTAAATGAAGTTTAGCATTTTCTAAATCATTAAGATTTAAATAACACATAACAATATTAGTGCAAATTTCAACATCTCTTGATGCTTCAAATGCCTTTTTGAAATATTTAATTGCAGCTTCAAACTCACCAAGACAAGCATAACTAAGTCCTAGTTCTACAACAGCTTCAAGTATACCACTTTCCCTCTTTATACTTTCTTTTAAATAATAAATTGCTTCATCAAATTTTTCTAACTTTCTAAAAGCAATCCCTAAATAATAATAAATTAATGGATTTTCTTCAAACTCTTCAGCCAATCTTAATAAAATTTCTACTGACTTAGCTGGATCTTCACCTAATAATTCTATAGCATTTTCATAATCACTAATATTATTTATATCATTATTAATTATTTCTACTTCTGGTGTTTTTTTACCACCTTTATTAAAGTATTCATTTATAGCTACTTTAGCAGCTTTAAAGTCTGTATCATCTTTTAAAATAATAGCTTTATACAGATATGCCTCTGGAATTTTTAAATTATTTTCTATAACATACTCTATATCTTCTAAAATTAAATCTTTAAATCCGTTATCCTTTTCTCTAATAGTCTCACCTACAAGTAAAAGCTTTTTCATAGCTTCTAAATCTTTTGAATATGTATAATATCCCTTTAATAATATATATCCATCTAAAAACTTTTCCTCGTTAATCTTTTTTGCAATTAATGATTTAATTATATTTTCAGTATCTTTTATGTAATCTAATATCAATTCATAATCATCATTAAATCTAAAATTTTCATCACATCCCATTGCAATGAACATTCCTTCTACAAAGTAATATATAGGAAGATTTTTAAGTTTTATTTCATCATTTATATTTGAACTAATATATTCTGAATTTATTGGTAAATATAGATCTTTATTTTTAAAATTAACATATGATGGAATTGATATACTTTCTTTAAATCCATCAACATTCATTTCTAAAAATAATAATTTACCTAACTTTTCTTTAATTTGTGATTTGTAATCCATAAATTACACTCCTTTAGTAAATTATTTCATTATACATAATACAGTATTACCTTAAAACTTTCAAACAAATCCAATATAAATAATAAAAGTCACCAATAAAATTAGTGACTTTTACTTAAAAATTTATATTAAGCTAATTTTTCATTTATTATTTCCATAACTTTTTCATTGAATCTTTTTAGCTTTTCTTCAGCATTAACTAAGCTTTCACCTTTAACTGCTGAATAAACTTTCATTTTTGGTTCAGTACCTGAAGGTCTAACAACAAATGATGAACCATCTTCTAAGATATATTTTAACACATTTGATTTAGGTAAGTTTATTACACTTTCCATATTATTAATTAAGTTTTCCTCTTTACTTAACTTATAATCAAGTTTAGTTGCAATTTTAACTCCATCTACTTCTGTTAATGAAGTATTTCTTAAAGATTCTAAACACTTAGCAATCTTTTCTTGTCCCTCTTTACCTTGTAACTCAATTGATATTAAATCTTCTTTGAAGAATCCAATTCTATTATAAAGTTCAATTAAAGCTTCATATAAGCTCTTTCCTTGTTCTTTATAGTAAAGAGTCATTTCTGCAATTAACATAGAAGCAATAACTGCATCCTTATCTCTTACAAAATCTCCTGCTAAATATCCATAACTTTCTTCAAATCCAAATAAGTATTTCTTATGCCCATTTTCTTTGAATTCTCTTATTTTTTCTGCGATATATTTAAATCCAGTTAAAACGTCCATTATTTCAACACCATAATAATTAGCAATAGCTCTTGCGCCTTCTGTTGTAACGATAGTCTTAATTATAACACCATTTGAAGGTAATTTATTTTCTTCCTTTAAAGCTGATAATATATAATCAGTTAATAAAAGTCCTGTTTGATTTCCAGTTAATACTTTATATTCACCACTATTTTCTTTAACAACTACACCAATTCTATCACAATCTGGGTCTGTTCCAAATATTATATCTGGATTTACAGTCTTAGCCATATCTAAAGCTAATTCAAAAACTTGTGGATTTTCTGGATTTGGATAAGATGCTGTTGGGAAGTTTCCATCTGGTAACTCTTGTTCTTTAACAACTTCAATATTTTCATATCCAAGTTCTTTTAATACTCTTCTAACTGGCATATTTCCACTACCATGTATTGGTGTGTATATAACTTTTAAGTCTTTAGCTTTTTCTTCAACTAATTTAGTTCTTATAGTAAGACCTTTTACTTCTTCAATATAAGCCTTATCAACTTCTTCTCCAATATATTCTAAAAGATTATCTTTTAATGCATCTTCTAGTGCAATACTCTTTATATCTTCATAATTTACAATATTATTAACTTCACCAATTATAATATTAGCTTTTTCATCTGTAACTTGGCCACCAAACTCATCATAAACCTTATAACCATTGTATATTTTAGGGTTATGTGAAGCTGTTATAACTATTCCCCCTTGACACTTCAAATGTCTAGAAGTAAATGAAAGCATAGGTGTAGGTCTTAAGCTTTCAAAAAGATATACTTTTATATTATTAGCACAAAGTGTTAACGCTGCTGCTTCTGCAAACTCTTTTGACATGTTTCTTGAATCATATGCAATAGCAACCTTTGGTGCTTCAAAAGATTTATTTAAATAATTTGCAAAGCCTTGTGTAGCCTTTGAAACTGTATATACATTCATTCTATTAGTTCCTGCACCAATTATACCTCTTAGTCCACCTGTCCCAAAATCTAATTCCTTATAAAATCTATCTTCTATTTCTTTTTCATCTGTAATACTTCTTAGTTCTGCCTTTATTGTTTCTGATATTACTGTTGAGTTTAACCACTCATTATACTTCTCTTTGTAATCCATATTATCCCTCCTAAACATTTTCAGTAATATTATATACATAAGAATATAAAAATTCAAACAAAAAATAGAGTTATTATAAAAAAAATATATAACTCTATCTTTTTACTACAATATTCTATCTTTTATTACATTTTCAGACTCATTTTTTTACTCTGAAGCTGCTGATTCCTCTATTTCATCCATCTCATCAGAAACTGTTTTACGCTCATAACTTATTGATGCAATAACTGAATTTAAATCATCTAAAATAGATATTTCTGATGCAACTTCTAAATCACCAAACTTATATACTGAACCAACATTACCTGACCCAACATTAAAATCTATATGCTTTGGTAAATTTTCTACTGAGCATTCTACTTTAACAGAATCTTTTTCTTTTTGCAAAACTATTCCTCTTTGATTAATATAATCTTCTCCTACATAATGAATAGGTACTGAAGAAATAATTTTATTTTTACCTTTTAATTCTTCTAAATCTAAATGAATTATTTTATTAGTAACTGGATCTCTTTGAACCTCTTTAATTAATCCCTTATGTTCTTCTCCATCTAAATCAAAACTTATAACACCATGTTCACCATTAACTCCAATTTCATGAGCTAACTCTAATTCACCTACTTCAAATAATAGATTGTTTATTTTCTTTCCATATAATACTCCTGGAACTTTCCCATTTTTTCTTGCCTTTTTTGCACTATTTGGAATATCAGCATTTCTTTTATTCATTTCTAAATTTGACATTTTACTTTCCTCCTGTTAAAAAACTCTCTTAGGATATTCTGACCAAAATTTTAGAAATTATACATTTATGCTACTATAATACTTATTTATATTTTCTAATTTATTGCATTTTAAAATTTATTTCTTTTCTAATATTATATTTTACTTATGATTTAACCTATAACTAATAAAAATTTCTTCTTTAAAACATATCATATTTTCATCTTATTTATCATATATTGTTTATATATGTATTTTTTGCTTTTATCTTCTTATTTAGTGGACAAATATTTTTTTTATGGTAGAATTATTTCGTGGTATACTAGATAATTCATGAAAGGATGTGATTATTATAGTAACAAACCAGAAAATAATTTTATAAAAGCGCCAGAACTTAAGTGATTTTCTAAAGGAAAGTCCTACTAAGCGTAGGAGTAAGTTTGCCTAACTAAATTGAAATTTATAGGCTCACTTAAGTTGACGAGGATGGGGAGAATCGAATTCTTCGGCGGGTGCCCCACGGTATCGCACTACCGTTAACGACTAGTAAAACTATGAAGTGATTTATAGCACAACACTAGTCTGGTGTTAAAACCTTTTTAAGGTTTTTTGAAGTCCTAGTATTAGTATACCCTTTTTTAAATACTAACTTCAAAACTCCTAATATTTTCATAAACTTATACCTAAGTTCATAATCTTTTAGGTATAGGTTCAGTTATCCAAATTATAATTTGGAAGTTTATTATTGAAAGGAAGATTTATTATGTGCGGAATAGTTGGTTATGTTGGAAGTAGACAAGCATCTACTTTATTAGTTGAAGGTTTATCAAAATTAGAATATAGAGGGTATGACTCTGCTGGAGTTGCTATCCTTAATAATGGAATAAATGTTAGAAAATTTAAAGGTCGTTTAAACAATTTAGCTACTAGCTTAAATACAAATCCTATTGAAGGTCATATAGGAATTGGTCATACAAGATGGGCTACTCATGGTGAGCCATCTGATATTAATTCTCACCCTCATACTACTGAAAATGCTACAATAAGCGTTGTTCATAATGGTATTATAGAAAACTATATGAAATTAAGAGAATGGTTAACTTCTAAAGGATATACATTCTTCTCTGAAACAGATACTGAAGTTATACCGAATCTAATTGATTACTACTATGAAGGTGATTTATTTGAAGCTGTAGTTAAAGCAACTTCAAAACTTGAAGGAAGTTTTGCAATTGGTGTTATTGCAAAAAATGAACCTGATAAAATAGTTGCTGTTAGAAAAGATAGTCCTCTTATAGTTGGTATTGGGAAAAATGAAAGCTTTATAGCTTCTGATATTCCTGCTGTTTTAAACCATACTAGAGATGTTTATCTTTTAGAGGATAAAGAATTTGTTATTTTAACTAAAGATGGTGTTGAACTTCTAAATGAAGAAGGCGATAAAATAGAAAAAGAAATTTATCATGTTACTTGGAATGTTGATGCAGCTGAAAAAGGTGGATTTGAAGACTTTATGCTAAAAGAAATTCATGAACAACCAAGAGCTGTTAAGGATACTTTAGCTGGTAAAATTTCTTTAGGTAATCCAATAACTATGGATAATATTTCTTTCACAAAAGACGAACTTAAAAACTTTGATAAAATATATATCGTCGCTTGTGGTACTGCATATCATGCTGGTGTTGTTGGTAAAACAGTCATTGAAAAATTTGCAAGAATTCCAGTTGAAATAGATGTTGCTTCAGAATTTAGATATAGAGATCCTATTATTACTAATAAAACTTTAATTATAGTTGTTTCTCAATCTGGTGAAACTGCAGATACTTTAGCTGTTTTAAGAGATGGTAAAAGACAAGGTGCTAGAGTTTTAGCTATAACAAATGTTGTTGGTTCATCAGTTTCAAGAGAGGCTGATGATGTATTCTACACTTTAGCTGGTCCTGAAATAGCTGTTGCTTCTACAAAAGCTTATGTTACTCAACTTGTAGCATTCTATATCTTAGGATTATATTTTGCTTCATTAAATGAAACTATGTCAAGTGATCAAATAGAAGAAGTTAAAGCTGAACTTTTAAAAGTACCTGCCAAAATTGAAAAAGCATTAGAGATGAAAGATTCTCTTCAAAAATTTGCTTCATCTCATTACAATCATAAGGATATGTACTTCTTAGGAAGAGGACTTGATTATGCAGTTGCTATGGAAGGTTCTTTAAAACTTAAAGAAATTTCTTATATCCACTGTGATGCTTATGCTGGTGGAGAATTAAAGCACGGTCCAATAGCATTAATTGAGAAAAATACTTCTGTTATAACACTTTTAACTCAAGAAGCTTTAAAGGATAAAATGATTAGTAATGTAAGAGAAGTATCAACTAGAGGTGGAAATATATTTGCTGTTGTTAATGAAGATGACACTACTTCTAAAGAGGTTGTTGATGATTTAGTTTATATTCCAAAAACTATTGATATCTTAACTCCACTTATAAGTGTTGTTCCATTACAACTAATTGCTTACTATATTGCTAAACAAAAAGGCTGCGATGTTGATAAACCAAGAAATTTAGCAAAATCAGTAACAGTAGAATAATTTCTATAAAAAAACTGGCAATCAAACTATTGCCAGTTTTTTTTATTCCTTTTATCCTTATCTATTTTAATTTTTTTTATAATTGAAATCACAGCACATCCAATTATACCCAATACTCCTCCAAGTGAAAAAAATAAAATTATTTCACCTGTTATAGCCCCTAAAATAATTCCTATTCCAACACCAATAGCAATTCCTTTACTTAAATATTCATAATCTTTTTCATTTAATATTAACTTCTCCCACATTCATGTTTCCCCTCTTAATACATATAAAACTTAATTTTATATATATTAGACATTAAATGCTATAAAAAAGTTCCTTTAAAAAAATTTTTAGGATTTATTAAAATATTTTAATAAATCCTAAATTAATTTACTATATAAATAACTCTTTAATTTCTTCACTACTTAATGAGCTTAAGAATCCTCCATTTGTATAATTTCCATTCATAACTTCATTTATTATTTCTTTTTTACTTTCTTGAAGCTTAATTATTTTTTCTTCAATACTTCCTTTTGCAATAAGCTTAATAACTTCAACAACATTTTTTTGACCAAATCTATGTGCTCTATCTGTTGCTTGATCTTCTATAGCTGGATTCCACCATGGATCAAAATGTATTACTACATCTGCTGATGTTAAATTAAGACCTGTTCCTCCAGCTTTTAAAGATATTAAAAATACCTTTGTTTTATTTGAATTATTAAACTCATTAACTAATTCTACTCTTTGTGATGCCTTAGTTTGCCCATCTAAATAAAAATATTCTATTCCTTCTGTCTCCAATATCTTCTTTAAATTATCAAGAACTGATGTAAATTGAGAGAATAATAATATTTTATGATCATTTTTTATAAATTCTTGTATAAGCTCTACTGTTACATCTATCTTTCCGCTCCCACCTTTATATCCTTCAACTAATATTGATGGATCTAAAGTAAGCTGTCTAAGCTTAGTTAAATAAGAGAATATAGTTATTTTATCTTTAGTAAAATCTTTTTCTTTCATTTTTACTTTTATATCATCTATATAAGATTTATATACCTTCTTTTGTTCATCTGTCATTTCTATAAGGAATCTTTTTTCAATTTTATCTGGTAACTCACTCATAACTTCTGTTTTTAATCTTCTTAAAATAAAGGGCTTAATAAGTCTTTTTAAATCCTCTGTATTCTTATCCCTTTTCATAAATTTATCTTGAAATTTTCGTCTAGAATATAAATATCCAGGCATTATATAGTCAAATAAAGACCATAATTCTAGTAAATTATTTTCTATAGGAGTACCTGTTAAAGCAAATTTCACCTTAGCTTTAATTTCCTTAACAACCTCACTACTTTGAGATAACGGATTTTTAATATTTTGTCCTTCATCTATTATACAGTAGTCAAAAGTAATATTTTCATATAAATCATAATCATTTCTTAGTGTTCCGTAAGTTGTAAGCAATACATCATATTTTTTTGCCTCTTCAGGTGTAAATGCTCTTTCTTCTTTGTTACCATGAATTATTTTTATATCTAAATCTGGTGCAAATTTTTCAAATTCACTTTTCCAATTATATATAAGTGATGTTGGCGTTACTATAATACTTCTTTTCCCTTTTTCTGATAATAAAAATGCTATAGTTTGAATAGTTTTTCCTAGTCCCATTTCATCCGCTAAAATTCCACCAAACTCATAATAACTTAATGTCTTAAACCACTTAAATCCAGTCAATTGATAATCTCTAAGATTTGCATTTAAATCTTTCGGTATATCATAATCAATACTATCTAAATTTTCTATCTTATTTGCAATATGAGAAGCTATATCTTTTCCATTTATAAAGTTCATATTATCTTTAAGTATAGCTTCATTTAAAAATACAGCTTTACTCTTATGAAGTTTTAAATTATTAGATTTTATAGATGTATCTTCTGCTAAGTCATCTATTAATTTTAATAATTTAACAACCTCCTCATCTCTTAAATCTACAAAACTTTCATCTTTTAATTTAAAGAATTTTCTATTATCTTTAAAAGCATTAATAATTTTTCTATACTCATCTTCGCTTACATTTTCAATATTAAAAGTAAATTCTAAATAATTTCCGCTTCCTTCTGTAATAGATGCATTAAGCGAATTAGCACCATAAATTTTTCTTTCTTTAAATCTATCTGAATAAAAAACCGTAGCTTTTTCTTTTAATTCATTTAAATCACTTGATAACAACTCATAAAGCTTCTCATCATCACCATTAAAATTAAAAATCTCCTTTTCTCTATAAAAAGATAAATTATTTAAAGCTTTTTCTATTTCTCTTTCTTTATTTAAATCCCTAATTATATATTGATCTTCTTTAGGTCCTTTTAATATATTAAACTCAACATCACCATAAATTGCTTTAATTTCAGCCCATGTCTTATTTCTTTCCCTATCAAAATATATTTCCAAATTTAAATTTTCTCTTATAATATTATTTTTCAATTCTTCATCAATGTTAATTTTATTACTTATTGTTTCTAATAAAGGAATTACCTTGTTAAATACTGCTTGTTTTTTATCACCTTTAAATGTTATATTTTTTTCTTTTGTTAAAATATCATTAATCCCCTTATAATATTTAATCTGTTCCTCAAAAGGCAAATAAATTTTATCTTCCCAAAGATAGACATCACCTTTATAAGTTAAAGCCTTTGGAATATCCTCATTACTTGTAATATTTATATCACCATTTTTCTCATTTACATTAAATTCAATAGGCAAATTTTCTTTTTTTACTTCTACTGTTTTAATCTCCTTACCATCATTTAAAGTTAAAGTCCTATTTTTAAAATAGCTTAAAAATCTTTTTAAAGCACTTTGTGATATTAATATAGTTTTACCTTTTCCAAAAGTATTATTAGTTACTCTATGTACTTGATATTCATTTTGAAATGTTTCATTAAAAGCTACATATTCTTCAACAAAGTTTAATAATTCTTCATCTTCTTCAGAAAAATAATGTATATCTGGGTTGTATATAAATTCTTTCCCATACTCTAAAGATTTTTTATTTTTTCTAGCTTCTATAAAATCAAAAATACTTTTTACAACATATAATTTTTTTACTCCAATTTTAAAGTCAGCCTCATAGTAAAACTTTTCTCTTCTATATTCCTTTCTTTCTATATTTACTTGTATATTTACTTTTTCTTTTTCATTATTATTTTTATCATCTAATAATTTTAATAATACTTCAGAATAATCCACATTCTCTTCTATATTTTTTTTCTCTACTATATACTTTTCTTCTTTTTTTAATTTAATCTTATCTTCTACAGCTTCCATAAATCTATAAAAACTAGCACCAATATGCTTACAAATATATGTAGAGTTAAAATCACAATTTTTTTTAAAATCCTCACAACTACATTCAGTATAAATTAAAGTGCTATTTTTTAAATCAAAAGATATATTAGTGTTATAAACATCTATATCACTTTCAGACATTACTTTCCCGTATATATCTAATGATTCATATTCTTTATCTACTATAGACTTTATATCTAATACTAAATTCTCCTTATAGCATCTCATGCCCTTTTTTAACCTATTATTAGCATCATTTTTTATCATTATAGTATTTAATTGTGCAATATTCATTTTTTTCACCTCATTAAATAAAGCTATGTTAAAATAAATTATCTAATTGCCTATAAATTTTAAGCTTTATTATAAATACAATACTTTTTATTTTATCATAAACTTTAATAAGAAAAACATCCTTCTATAAAAAAATTGACAAGTAATTTTAATAACAAATTAAAAGGGCAAATTAGCGGAAGCTTGATATCATCCTTATCCCTAATTTGCCATCTGTTATTCTAAACTTTAATTATATATATTTATTATTGTAATAAAACTTGATATTAATATATCTTATAAAATTTCTCTATATTTTTCTTCCTTAAAGCCAACTAAAACTTTATCATCACATATTAAAAGTGGTCTTTTTACCAGTTTACCATTAGTTGCTAATAGCTCTATCTTTTCTTTATCAGACATATCCTTTAACTTATCCTTAAGATTCATTTCTTTATATAAAACACCTGAAGTATTAAAGAATTTCTTTATCTCAAGTCCACTTAATTTAATCCACTCTTCCAACTCATTAACTGTTGGATTATCTAAAGTTATATCTCTATCTTTAAACTCCACATTATTTTCTACTAAAAATTTTTTTGCTTTTTTACATGTTGTACATTTAGGATATTGTAAAAATAATTTACTCATAACTCTTTTCTCCTTACATAATTGTTTTATGATATTTTATCATAATTATTATATAATAGTAAATATTCTTTCCATCTATTCTATTATTTACTCATTCTTTTTATATCTTAATATGTTTTCATTAGTATTTTTTGTATATAATAATATTTATAAAGGAGCTGATTATTATGGATATAACTAATTCGATGAATAATAATATGTATACTAAAATTTTATCTTTAATAAATGAAAAAGATTTAATACCAGCTGAAAATCTATTAAAAGAAGCTAATATTAAAACTCATGAATATCACTATCTTAACAGTCTAATTTTAGAAAAAAAAGCTTGGTTTGATACTGCCTTAGAAGAATTAAAACTTGCAATAACACTTGCACCAGATAATTTATTTTATAAAGATTCTTTAATTTCATTAATGGGAAGACATAGGCATTATAGCGATGATTACTATGATGGCTATAGAAGACGAAATAGGGGATGTTCTTGCTGTTGTTGTGATGATTGTTGTTGTGATTGTGGTAATTTTAGCTGTTGTGATTTAATTTGCTTAGACCAATGCTGTGAATGTATGGGTGGAGATTTAATTGATTGTATTTAAGTAATGAAAAATATGGAAAGAACTATTAAACACATAAGATTTAATAGTTCTTTCTATTTACAACTCGTTCATCATATTATATTAATTTTTTTAATTCAAATACTATAGATTTATATGACGAACTTATTTAAAGTCGCTTGAATATATTATAATGATTTAATAATATTTCTATGGAGATTTAGAAATGAACCCTTATAAAGTACTAGGAGTAAGACCTTCAGCTTCACTTGAAGAAATAAAAAGTGCTTATGAAAATTTATCTAGCACTTATAGCGTTGATAACTTTGAAAGTTCCCCAGAACAACCTTTTTTTGAGGATAAACTTTCTGAATTAAATGAAGCTTACAATTCATTAATCAATGATATAAAATACAAAGATATTAGAAAGTTAATTGAAAATGAACAATTCCTTTCTGCTGAAACAGAATTAAATCTTATAGGAGATAAAACTTCTCCTGAATGGAATTACTTAAAAGGATTTGTTATGTTAAAAAAAGGTTGGGTTCAAGCTGGTGTTAATCATTTAAAAACAGCTGCTGAACTTAATCCTACAAATGAAGAATATAAAGAAACTCTACTATTATTAAACAAAAAAATTAATCAAATAAAAGCTAATTATGCTCGTATGGCAAGAGCTAGAGCTGCTGCCTCTTCAAATAATAACAATAGTATGTGCGGTGGCGGTGGTCAATCAAATAATATGTGTGGTGGTCCAAGCCAAGGAGGAGGCGGAGGCATAGATCCAAATCTATTAAGCATGCTTATGGGAAATAACGCAAACCCTATGGGTAATGCTAATGCAACTGCAAATCCTATGGGCAATACCACAAATCCAATGGGCAATGCTGGCAATACCGGAGCTAATCCTATGGGTAATATGAATCCATTAGGCGGCGGTGCTAATAATAATCCACTACAAAATATGCTTATGCAAAGCTTAATGTCAGGTGGTGGAAATGGTATGAATATGTGCGGTGGTGCCCCTGGCGGTAAAGGAATGTGTTAAAACTTTAAATTAAGGAGAAGTTTAATGTTTGGTTATATAACTCCACTTAAAAGTGAACTTAAAGTTCGAGAGTTCGAATATTTTAGAAGCTATTATTGCGGATTATGTCATGAGATAAAAAAGGAATATGGGAATATACCTCGTTTTTGCTTAAATTACGACTTAACCTTTATTGGATTTTTATTAGAGGGACTTTATAGTGCACCATTAACTTTAAAATACGTTAAGTGTTTAAGACATCCAACTACAAAAATAATTATTGTAGATAAAACAGATACTTTAAACTACTCCTGTAATTTAAGTATTTTACTTTTTAACTATAAACTAAAAGATAATATTGCTGATGATAAAAGTATAAAAAGTAATTTCTTCAAACTTTTATTATCTCCAGCTGTTAAAAAAGATTTATTATCAATGAATAGTTTAGCATCTTCTATAGATAAAAATATAACTAACCTATCTATTCTAGAAAAAAGCAAAAACTTTTCTACCCTTGATGAAATATGTGCACCTTTTGGTGATACAATGGGAATTATATTAAGGGATTTTCCTTACGATATAGAGAATTATTCTATAGATTTAAGAAATAATTTATATTGGCTTGGATATTATATTGGTAAATGGATATATCTTATAGATGCCTTAGACGATTTAAAGAATGATATGAATGAAAATAAATTTAATCCTTTTAACATTATTTATAATAATGTTAATTTAAATTATAGTGAGCTTTTAAAGACTAATATATCCGATATTGACTTTTATATTTCAAATTGCATTTCAAACTGTATTGATTATATGAATAAGATTCCATTTAAAAAACACTTTGATATTATTAATAATACTATAAGTCTAGGCTTATTAAGTAAATACTACGAGATTTTAAATAAATTGGATCTTTTAAATTATGTTGTTAAATAAATATATATCCAAAAAAAATAAATGCAAGTGAATTATAATTAATCACTTGCATTTATTTTTATTTTATTTAGAATATACTATTATATCTCTTTTAGTAGTGTCTATTGCATTGCCATCTTTATCAGCATCATAAATGTTAGTTACAGTAACTTTTTGTATTTCACCTTTTATACCGTCAATACTAGACATGAATGAACTTCTACTTCTTTTATTAACTGTTGCTGATTGCTCTAATGTATTTTTATATGTTCCTTCAGTAGTTTCTACTAATACTTCTGTTTTTGCATCATTAGTTCCAAAAATCACATCATTACTAGAATTATTTACTACATCAACTCTTATTATTCCCCCAGTGAAATTAATAATTTCTTTTACTAAATTCAAATTAAGCTCTTTTGATTTTGATACTGGAACATCAAAATTCATACATCCTATAATACCATCTGGTGATACTGCCCATCCATCTCCTTCTTTTAAAACAGCATACGTATAACTCTCTGTACTTTCTTCACCATTAACTATAGCTGTTATTGATACATTTGCTTTTTGCGTATTATCATCTACTGCTTCTAAACTTTCAATAGTTGCAGCATTAATTTCTACATCTTTTCTATTGTTTTTCATTATCTTTATTATTTGATTTGTACTATATCCTATAGCATCTACATAAACATCAGAATATAGTTTAACCATTTCTTCTATATTATTATCAACATTATATTTATTAAATAAACTTAATGCTTCCTCTGCTGTAGGTGCTTTTACTCTAACTATTTCTTTACTACAACCTACTAAAAATAATACCAACATTATACTAAATAAAGCGCTAATTTTTTTTCTATATTTTTTCATATAATTCCCCTAACAATAATTTTATAGTTCTTTTAATTTCTTTTGTATACTATTAAGCTTTTCTAATTGATTATCATAATCTTTTATTACACCTTTAATATCATTCATTATACTTTCATCCATATTCTCATTTTCTTCAAGAAATTTATTTGCATTTTTTATTCCCATATTCATTGCTTTAATTGCGTGCTCACAAACCTCTGAATCCTTATTAATAGGAATAAGCTTTAATTTTTCAAAAGCTTCTGATATATTTCCTATTATTCCTAGTGAATCTGATGCATTCCCTCCTAAAGCCTCTATTCTATGTGTTATCGCTTCTTCATGCCTTTTAAAAGATTCAACAATTTCTCTTAATTCTTCTTTTAATTTAAGATTTTCAGCCTTATTTAAATAATCTTTAAAAGTTGCACCACCCATATGAATACCAGTTAAAAATTTATTTAGATCTTTTATTGTATTTCCTTTCATTTTTATCACCCTTCCTTACCTTTCTATTTTTCCCCTATAATAAATAATTATTTATATTTAAGCTTAAATTAGTAAAAAAATGTATAAAAAATGAAATATCTTCTTCTTTCATGCAAGGTGTATACCTTTGTAATTTTAATTATTACAGGCTATTTTTATATTATACATAAGTTTTTAACATATTACCCTATATCTTTTATATAAAAGCCTTTATTATATACTTCTTTATCATATTTTATTTCGATTTTATTACAAGCTCTTTCGTCTTTCTTGTTTACAATAAACTTTATTCCATTAATTGTTTCTTCTATATCTTCATCACTTTTAAAATCTGGATAAATTTCGTATGCTGGTCTTCCACATCCATAAAATACTTTAATTCTTATATACTCCTCTGAACTATTATTTATTAGTTCAGTTAAAGCATTCTTTGCTTTTTCATTAAAAATTATTTCCATTTTTCTCTCCTTCTTTCTTATACTTAAGTAATTTCATATATATTATATATTAACTTCGTTAAAAATTGAACATTTAACTTAATATAAAAATTCTTTTCTTAAAAAAATAAATAGAGACTGCTTAGCAAAATATCATTCTATTTTACCAAGCACTCCCTATTTTAAAAAAGTAATCATTATTTTAACTAATATCTATTTTTAAATATTTTAATACTCTTATATTTTTAATGCACTAATGATAATTGAAATTTATCATGCAATAATTTAATTGCTTTGCATATATCTCTTGAATAAATTAAACACCAAATAGTCATATTAGAGTCTGTTGTTTGTAATACTTCAATATCATTATTTATTAGTGTATTTATGATATTTGCCATTATTCCAGGTACACCAGTCATTCCAGCTCCTACTATAGCTATGGTACTACAATTTTCTATCATAGAAAACTTTATATTAGCTTTATTCATTATTTCCGTTAACTTTTCTTTTTCTGATGCATCAATAGTAAACATTTGGTGCGCTGGGAAAATATTAATCAAATCTAAGCTTATACCATTTTTAGCTACTAACTCTAACAAGTTTCTATATGCCTTTACATCTTTATTTTCTGATAATCTTACTCTCACCTGTATTCTATTATTTAAATGGGTTATTCCTGAAATAAATCTCTTTTCATCTTTAGATATATTATTTGTTATTAATGTACCCTTACAATTATTCATTGTATTCTTTATAACCAATGGTACATTGCCTTTTTTAGCTAAACCAACTGCCTTAGGATGAATCACTTTGGCTCCTTGATCCGCTAATTGAAATACCTCATTATATGTGATTTCATTTATTAATGATGCATTTTTAACCATTCTAGGATCAGCAGTCATAATTCCATCTACATCTGTATATATTTGAATTTCTTTAGCTTTTAATGCTACGCCTAAAATACAAGCAGATGTATCACTTCCACCTCTTCCCAAAGTAGTAAAATAACCCTCTTTTGTTACTCCTTGAAATCCACATATAACTGGAACTCTTCCTTCCTTTATAATTGCTTCAATTTTATCAGTATTAACATCTGTATATTGTGCATCATTATAATCATCATTTGTTATTATTCCTGCTTGTCCACCAGTTAATGGAACTGCATTAATACCTACTCTATATAAATCATTACATAAAATAACAGAACTAATTATCTCTCCACAGCACATTAATAAATCTTTAGCACTTCTATTATCTTCCTTAAAATTACTATCTAAAAGAGATAATAAAGTATCAGTTGCATATGGTTCTCCCTTTCTTCCCATTGCTGACACTACAACTACTGGTTTATATCCTTGCTTTATTCCTTCTAATATTTTATTAACTACTTGTTTTCTTCTTTCTTCTGTCGAAACAGATGTTCCTCCAAATTTTTGCACTACTATATTCAAGGACTCCTCCCCCTTAAGTTTAAGCTCTTGCCCGTTTTATCTTTCCTTCATCGGCGGAGATTACTATGACATTAGCTCCAACTTTAGTTACACATTCCCATGGTATTTCAATATATTCTTTACTACCACCAAGAAAACTAAACTTATTTGTGCTAACACCAACAACCAAGAATTTTAGATATCCTTTTTCATCGATTATAAAATCTATATTTTGTGCACTTTCATATTTTTCTGCAGATTCTAAATTAAATATTTCAAATCTTTCTAAATCACTTAAAAGCTTAATTTCACTATCTGGTTTCTTTTCATAATATTCAAATTCCTTCATAAATAACTACCTCCTTATACATAATATTATGCAAAGAGGAGGTAATTTATTACTTTCTAAACTTTTAGTGCTTTACTTAACTTTTAAATCTACACTCTACTTTTCCCTGTAGAATCATTTTTATATGCAACTTTTACATTATCAAAAATAGCATTTAATTTATTTACTTCTACATCTTGACCAACATATGCCGTGCTTATTATTCCTGGTTTAAAACACTTCTCCAATACATAGTTTATGTCCTCTTTATCTATTTTGTTAATTCTATCTATAACATCTTGCTGAGTTTTTATTTTATTTTGTAATAATAAGCTCTTTGCATTAGCAAACATTCTTGATGATGTACTTTCTAATCCTAATATATAACTAGCCTTTATTTTTTCCTTATTTATTGCTAAAATTTCATCTGTAATACCTTCATTAGCAAATTTAATTAATTCTCTATTTATAACTTCTAAAGCATTATCAGAATATTTATTGCTTAATCCAGTATATATATTTAATGTACCAACACCTAAATAAGGTTGCATATATGAATAAATATTATAACAAAGCCCAAGTTCCTCTCTTACTTTTTGGAACATTAAAGATGAGGCCCCTCCACCTAATACATTATTTAAAAGTACAAGTGAATATGCTCTATCATCTGCATAAGGTAATCCTTTTAATCCTAAATTAATATGAACTTGCTCTATTTGTTTTTCGGCATATTTACTTCCATGATGTAGTTCTACTTTATCATATTCTGGATTATATATATCTTCTTTACTCCATTTTCCGAAATACTCTTCTATAAGCTTTCTTAATTCTACTTTATCAAATTTTCCACAAATACTAAGAACTGAGTTATAAGGTGTATAATGAGTCTTAATATAATTTTTTATTTTTTCTCTATTAAAAGATTTAATTCTATCAATTGTTCCTAAAATAGGATAAGCTAAAGAATCATCAGCGAAAATAGCATGTGAATGTATATCATCTAAAACATCCTCTGGATTATCTTGGCTCATATTTATTTCTTCAATAACTACACCTTTTTCTTTTTCTATTTCCTCACTATCAAATTTTGCATTCAACATCATATCAGAAATTACATCTAAACATAAATCTACATGAGTATCTAATGCCTTTACATAATAACAAGTAGTTTCTTTGCTTGTATAAGCATTTATTTGTCCACCTATATTTTCTATATCTTGAACTATTTCCTTTGCTGTTCTTTTATTTGTTCCTTTAAAGAACATATGCTCAATAAAATGAGATATCCCATTAACGTCTTGAGTTTCATTTCTTGATCCATTTTGAACCATAACTCCAACACTTATAGAATTAACATGCTCAATATATTCAGTTACCACTCTTAATCCATTATCTAATGTATATAAATCAAACATAACTACCTCCATTTTTTCTTAGTTTGCTTTTAGTTTATTTTAATCTTCTTATAATTATTCTATATAGTAAAAAAAAGAGAATACAATATTCTCTTTTGCCTATTTATTATTCAGTTACTTCTTCTTGTGGTAGAGCATCTTTTCTTGAAAGATTAATTCTTCCTTGTGAATCTATTTCAGTTACTTTAACTAAAATTTCATCTCCTACAGAAACAACATCCTCAACCTTTTCTATTCTCTTCTTATCTAACTTAGAAATGTGACAAAGTCCTTCTTTATTAGGTAATATTTCTATAAATGCTCCAAATGCAGCAATTTTAGTTACTTTACCTAAGTAAACTTCTCCAACTTCAACTTCTTTAGTTAAACCTTCAATAATTCTAATAGCTTCATTTACGCCATCATGATCTGGTGATGAAACAAACACTGTACCATCTTCCTTTATATCAATCTTAACTCCTGTATCTGCTATTATCTTATTAATAACTTTACCACCAGCTCCAATTACATCTCTAATTTTTTCTGGATCAATTGAGATTGTTGAAGTCTTAGGTGCAAACTTAGAAACTTCTTTTCTTGGTGCTTCAATACATTCATTAATCTTATCTAAGATGTGTAATCTTGCTTTTCTTGCATTTTTAATAGCTGTCTCAATTACATTAAAGCTTAATCCTTTAATCTTAGTATCAACTTGAATTGAAGTTATACCTTCTGTTGTACCTGCAACCTTAAAGTCCATATCTCCAAAGAAGTCTTCTATTCCTTGAATATCTGTTAATACTTCTTCATCAGTTAAATCTTCTGAAGTTATAAGTCCCATTGCTATACCTGCAGCTGGTCTCTTAATAGGAACACCTGCATCAAGTAATGCTAAAGTTGAACCACAAACAGATGCTTGAGAAGTTGAACCATTTGAACTTAATACTTCTGAAACTAATCTAATTGTATATGGGAATTCTTCCTCTGAAGGAATTAATGGTTCTAAAGCTCTTTCCGCTAAAGCTCCATGACCTATTTCTCTTCTTCCTGGTCCTCTTAATGGCTTTACTTCACCTACTGAATAAGCTGGGAAGTTATAGTGATGCATATATCTCTTTGATTCAGTTTCACCTATACCATCTATTATTTGTATATCTCCAACTGCTCCTAAAGTAGCAACTGTCATTACTTGGGTTAATCCTCTAGTAAATAAACCTGTTCCATGAGTTCTTGGAAGTAAATCAACTTCACAAGATATTTTTCTTATTTCATCAAAAGATCTTCCATCAGGTCTTCTCTTATGATTTAAAAGCATATCTCTTACTACTTCTTTTTGCATGTTATATACGATTTCTTTCATATCTGATAAGTTATCTGGATATTTTTCAGTGAACTCTTCTGCTATTTTATCATTTACTGCATCCATAGCTGCATTTCTTTCATCTTTATCAGTTATCCACATAGCTTCTTTAATCATTTCGCCTGCAAACGCTTCTATGTCACTTGCTAAATCTTCATTTGGTTTATAAAGAACTGGTACATCCTTTTCTTTACCAAACTTAGCCATAGCTTCTTCTTGGAATGCAACTATATCTTGACACTTTTCGAAACCATATTCAATTGCCTTAATCATTGTATCTTCAGGTATTTCATCTCCACCTGCTTCAATCATCATAACTCTGTCTTTTGTAGCACAAACAGTTAATTGAAGTATACTTTCTTCTCTTTCTTTAGATGTTGGATTTAAAACAAAGTTTCCATCGATTAGTCCTACTTGCACTGCTGCAACTGGAGTTGTAAAAGGAATACTTGATAGACATAATGCCATTGATGCAGCATTAATTGCTAGAATTTCTGGTAAGTTATCTTGTTCTACTGACACTACTGTACAAACCACTTGAACATCATTTCTATATCCTTTTGGGAATAATGGTCTTAATGGTCTATCTACAGCTCTTCCAAAAAGAATTGCATTTTCTGAAGGTCTACCTTCTCTTTTTATAAATCCACCTGGGATTTTACCTACTGCGTATAATCTTTCTTCATATTCAACACTTAATGGGAAAAAATCTATTCCATCTCTTGGTTTTTCTGAAGCGTTAACATTTGTTAATATTACTGTATCTCCATAGCTCATAAAAATAGCTGCATTTGATAACATTCCTACTCTACCAAATTCAACTTTCATTTCTCTACCAGCTATGCTTTTTTCTAGTATATTAGTCATTATTTAACCTCCCTTCAGGTTGTCTGTTTATAATTTTTCATCTTTAAAACAATAGAGCGGATAAAACCCGCTCTATAAAGACTATCTTCTTAAGCCTAATTGTGCTATTATAGCTCTATATCTTTCGATATCTTGTGCAGCTAAGTAGTTTAAAAGACCTCTTCTTTGTCCAACCATCATTAAAAGACCTCTTCTTGAGTGGTGGTCTTTCTTGTGAACTCTTAAATGTCCAGTTAATGAGTTGATTCTTTCAGTTAAAAGAGCGATTTGAACTTCTGGTGAACCAGTGTCCCCTTCATGTCTTCCGTATTGTTTGATTAATTCTTGCTTTCTTATTGCGTCCATAATGACACCTCCGTAAAATTATCCCCTATTTCCATGAAAAGAGCTATCAATCTCAGATCTTAGAAGTAGGTTCTTCATGATGTATTATAGCAAACTAAGTCTAACTTGTAAATATAATTTATATAATTATATTTTTTTGATAATCTTTATCGCATTAGATAAAATTATGATTTAATACCACCTTGCTATTAATAGCATAATTTTTATCTTTTTCAAGCTGTTCTTTTAGTTCATTAATACTATTAAATTTTATTTCATTTCGTATTTTGGAAATAAAATAAAGTGTTACTTCTTCACCATATATTTCATTATTGAAATTTAATACATAAGTTTCTATAGTTAAGTTTTCCCCATTTACTGTAGGATTATTCCCCACAGATGTAATTCCTTTGAAAATTTCTCCATTTATTATGATATTAGTATAATAAACACCTTTAGCAGGTATAATTTTACTAGGATTGATTTCCATATTTATAGTTGGAAAACCTATTGTCCTACCTAATTTTTTGCCATGGATCACCTTCCCAGATAATGAATATGGTCTAGATAGCATTTTATTTACCTTATCTATATTCCCCGCTACAAGTTCTCTTCTAATTCTTGTTGAACTTATAATATCACCATCCATTTTATATGGTTCCATAACAACTAATTCATAGTTATATTCTTGCTTATATTTTCTTAAAACTTCAATATCACCTAAATTTTTATATCCAAACTTAAAGTTAAATCCTACAACAATACCTTTTACATTATAATCTTTGCAAATCCATTTTATAAAATCTTCTGGTTGCATTTTCATTATATTTTCATTAAATGTTCTAAAAGCTAATATATCTATATTGGCTTTTTGTAAAATATTTATTTTTTCATTATTTGTCATTAACAATTCAACTTTTTCGTTAAGTCTTATCAAATCTCTTGGGTGATTTTTAAATGTAAAAACCATAGAATTTCCATGGTTTTTATTAGCTAACTCTTTAACTTTTTCTATTAAAGATAAATGTCCTAAATGTAATCCATCAAAACTACCTAGAGCAACATAGTTATTTGTTTTTTTATCTTTTAAAATAACATCATCATAAATTAACATGGTTTTTCTCCTATGTCATAAGTAACTTTTCTATCTTAAATCCATTATTATTTTTTTCACCTAGACCTATGAAATTACCCTCTTCATCGTATACTCTATATAATTTTTCACAAATTACCTTATCTTTTGTAAATCTTGTATCTGCAACTCTAACACCATTAACTAATAATTTCTTATACCTCATACCTACGGTAATTGTGTCATAACTATTTAATGCATCTTCTATAGATATTAAATACTCATTTACATTGTCACTATTTAAATCATTTATATTAATTGCCTGTTCTTGATTAAATACTGATGTTGCAGATCTATTTAATTCAGTCATCGTTGCAAAGACTCCAAGCTTTTCACCTATATCATAACAAAGGCTTCTTATATATGTACCTTTAGAACAAGTTACTTTCATTGAAACATACGGATTATTTACTTTTATATCTTCTATATTATAAATAGTAATTAATCTTCCTTCCCTTTCAACTTCAATACCCTTTCTTGCCAGTTCATATAATCTAACACCATTTTGCTTCAATGCAGAGTACATAGGCGGTATTTGTGAATACTGACCTTTAAAACTATTTACAACTTTTAGTATATCTTCATCTTTTAAAGATTCAGTATTTCTTTCTTCTAACACTTCCCCCTCTAAGTCATAAGTAGTTGTCCTAATTCCCAGTTTAAAAACTACTTCATATACCTTTTTAGAATCCATTATGTAATCTATAATTTTAGTTGCTCTTCCAACACAAACTGGTAGTACACCACTCGCCTCTGGGTCTAATGTTCCTGTATGACCTACTTTACCAGTATTACATACTTTTTTTACTATTCTAACAACATCAAAAGATGTCATTCCTGTTGGTTTAAAGATATTTAAAACACCATTCATATCTTACAACTCTTTCTGTATTTCATTTAATATTTCATATTTAGCTTCTTCCATTGATACATTCTTTATCTTTATTCCAGAAGCTCTAACATGGCCACCACCACCAAAAACTTCTGCAATCTTTCTTACATCAACATAACTTTTAGCTCTAAGACTTGCTTTAACACCATCTTCTACTTCTTTTAATAAAAGAGTAACCTCTACTCCTTTTATTTGAAGTCCATAAGAAATAATATCTGATGTATCTCCTATTTCTCCTCCAAACTCATCTGCAAAAGTTTTATTTAATTCAATTAAAGCAACTTTTCCACCTAAAATAAGTTCCATTTTACTTAGAGCTTTCCCAATAATCTTTATTCTATTAAACTCCTTATTATCAAATAAGCTTTGATAAATAAATGTATTATTTACATTTATTTTCTTTAATGTAGAACAAATATTATGAGTTCTATCTGTAACATTTGAGTGTCTAAATCCACCTGTATCTGTTACTATTGAAGTATATATACAAGTACCAATGTCCTTTGTAATATCATTTTCAATACTAAAATCAATTCCCATGATATTTACTAATTCAAATATTATTTCTGCTGTTGCAGCAGCCTTTGAATCTATATAATTAATATCACCATATTTATCATTTGAAAGATGATGATCTATATTTATTATTTTGCCAGTGAATTCTTCTAAATTTGCACTTACTCTATCTAGATTTCCACAATCTAGAACTACTATAATATCAGTTTCATCCTTAGCTTCAGTAATATCACCTATTATTTCATCTGAACCTTTTAAGTATTTTAAATTATCAGAAACAGAATCTTTAGATATTACATAACACTCTTTATTTAAACTTCTTAAAGCATTAAGAAGTGCAAGGACACTACCTACTGCATCACCATCAGGTGATACATGGTAGGTAATGCCTATTTTTTTGCCTTCTAATATTAAGTTTGCAATTTGACTTAATGTCATTTTACTTTCCCTTAACTTTATGAATTAACTCTTCAATATGCATTCCATAATTAATAGAATCATCAATTTCAAAAATTATTTGAGGATTATATCTTAAATTAATTCTTTGACCTATTTCTCTTCTTATATATCCACTAGCATTTTTTAGAGCAATAAATGTATTGTTCTTTTCTTCATCATCTTTCCCAAATATACTTACAAATACTTTGGCATATCTTAAATCTTTTGTTACTTTTACATCTGTAACTGATACCATTGCTGTAAGTCTTGGATCTTTAATTTCATTTCTAATTATATTACTAATTTCTCTTTTGACTTCTTCGTTTATTCTTCCGCCTCTATAGTTAGCCATTTAAAACACCTCTTAAAGCTCTTTTCTCTTTATAGCTTCCATTGTAAATGATTCTATAATATCGCCTTCTTTAAGGTCATTGAATTTTTCAACACTTAATCCACATTCATATCCTTTAGCAACTTCTTTGACATCATCTTTAAATCTCTTTAATGAAGCTAATGTTGATTCAAATATTACAATACCGTCTCTTATAACTCTTACTTCAGAACTTCTTACAATTTTACCATCAAGTACATAACATCCAGCTATTGTACCAACATTTGAAATCTTGTAAGTCATTCTTACTTCAGCTTTACCATTTACAACTTCTTTATATTCAGGGTCAAGCATACCAATCATAGCTGATTTAACATCTTCTATAGCATCATATATTATTCTATATGTCTTTAAGTCGATGTTTTCTTTTTCTGCAGCTATAGTTGCATTACTATCTGGTCTTACGTTAAATCCAATTATAAGTGCATTTGAAGCTGCTGCTAATGTAACATCAGTTTCAGTTATAGCACCAACTGCACCGTGAATAACTCTTACTTTAACATCATCAGTTGATAATTTTTCTAATGATTGTCTAATTGCCTCAACTGAACCTTGAACATCAGCTTTAACAACTATTGCAAGTTCCTTAACTTTACCTTCTTGAATTTGGCTATATAAATCTTCAAGTGATACTCTATGTGATGCTTGATGACTATCAGCTTTAATTTTTTGCTTTCTAAGTTCAGCCATATTTCTTGCAGTTTTTTCATCTTTACAAACTACAAATCTATCTCCAGCCGCTGGAACTTCTGAAAGACCTAATATTTCAACTGGAATAGATGGTCCAGCAGATTTAATTTTCTTTCCTCTATCATCAAACATAGCTCTTATTCTACCATAAGTAGAACCAACTAATATTGAATCTCCAACGTTTAAAGTACCATTTTGAATAAGTAATGATGCAACTGCACCTCTACCTTTGTCTAATTTAGCTTCAATTACAGTACCTTTAGCTTTTCTATTTGGATCTGCTACTAATTCTTGCATTTCAGCAGTTAATAGTACCATTTCAAGTAAGCTTTCTAAGTTTTCTCCAGTCTTAGCTGATACTGGTACACATATAGTGTCTCCACCCCAGTCTTCTGAAACTAAACCATGCTCAGTTAATTCTTGTTTAACTCTATCAATATTTGCTCCTGGTCTATCAATCTTATTGATTGCAACTATCATTGGAACATCAGCTGCTTTACAGTGATTTATAGCTTCTTTAGTTTGTGGCATTATTCCATCATCTGCAGCAACAACTAATATAACTATATCAGTAACTTGAGCTCCTCTAGCTCTCATTGCAGTGAAGGCTTCATGTCCTGGAGTATCTAAGAATGTTATCTTTTCTCCATTTAATGAAACTGTGTATGCACCTATGTGTTGAGTTATTCCACCAGCTTCACTTGCTGTAACCTTTGCATGTCTTATAGCATCTAAAAGAGAAGTCTTACCATGGTCAACGTGTCCCATAATAGTTACTATCGGTGGTCTCTTTTCTAAGTTTTCTTCAACTACATCATTTTCGTCTTCAAAAGCTTCTAATTCAGTTTCTGCTTCTTTCTTTTCAACTAAAACTTCATATTTTTCACAAAGCTTTTCTGCTGTAGCAAAATCTATTTCTTGATTAACTCCAGCCATAACGCCTAAGAATATTAAATTCTTAATAACATCATTTGTAGGTTTTCCAAGCTTCTCACATAACTCTTTAACAGTTATAGTTTCGCCTATTTCGATTACTCCACAAGCTGCTTCTGCATTTCTTTCTACTTCTTCACGCTCTAATTCTTTTTTAGTCTTTTTCTTTTTTCTTACACCTTTATTTAATGATTCAGCTAATTCTTCTTCATATTCATCAACTAAGCTCTTCTTTGACTCATCACTTGCTGAATCACCTAATAATTCTTTTATTAGTGCAGCATCTTCATCTTCAATAACACTCATGTGGTTTTTTACTTCTACACTAAATTCATCCATTAATAAATTTATTAAATCTTTTGAGCTTACATTTAGCTCTTTTGCCAATTCATATACTCTAATCTTTGACAATAAAATCACCCCCGGTTAATTTGTTACTTCTTCCATTTGGTATAAAGATATTAACTTTTCAGCCATATTTTTATCAACTATCGCTAAAACTTTTATTTCCTCTCTCCCAATTGGACTACCTAATTCTTCCTTCGAAAAATTTTCTATAAGAGGAATATTTTTTTCCTTGCAATGATTCTTAAATTTTTTCTTTGTACTATCTGATGCATCATTAGATAGTATCACAAGATAAAAATTACGTCTATTACGCTGTTCATCACACTTGCTATATCCTTCAATTAGATTCCCTGATCTTTTAGCTAGACCTAGGAAGTTAAAAAATTTATTCATTAATTATCTCTTCCCTTAATCTGTTGTATATTTCTTCATCTATTACAGCATCAAGGTTTCTACTTAATCTCTTAGTTTTAAATGCCTTTTCTAGGCATTCTATATCTTTACAGATGTAGGCTCCTCTGCCTGATTTTTTTCCTGTTAAGTCCATAGAAACTTCACCATCTTGACTTCTAACTACTCTTATAAGTTCTTTTTTAGGCTTCATCTCCATACAACCTGTGCACATTCTTAAAGGTATCTTCTTTACTTTCATAAAAAGCCCTCCTTTATTCCTCTAATGCTTCAGCTTGTGACTTACTCTTTATGTCAATCTTCCAATTTGTTAATTTAGCAGCTAATCTTACATTTTGGCCTTCTTTACCAATTGCAAGGGATAATTGATTATCATCAACTATAACCTTAGCTGATTTTGTATCCTCATCAACTGTAACACTTAGTACTTTTGCTGGGCTTAAAGAACTTGCAATAAACTCTTCTGGGTTTTTACTCCATTTAATTATGTCAATCTTTTCTCCCTTAAGTTCATTAACTATGTTTTGTACTCTAGTTCCCTTTGGACCAACACATGCTCCCATTGGGTCTACATTTTCATCATGAGATACTACTGCAATCTTACTTCTTGAACCAGCTTCTCTTGAAATACTCTTAATTTCTACTATACCTTCGTATATTTCTGGTACTTCAAGCTCAAATAATCTCTTAACTAATCCTGGATGAGTTCTAGAAACTATAATTTGAGCTCCCTTTGGTGTATTTTTAACTTCTACTAAATATAATTTAATTTTTTCATTAAATTTATACTTCTCTCTTGGAATTTGTTCTTTTGGTCCAATAGCTGTTTCTAATTTACCTATATTAACAAAAACATTTCCTTTATCTTCTCTTAAAACTGTACCTGTTATAATATCATATTCTTTTTCTTTGTATTCTCCATATATGATATTTCTTTCAGCTTCTCTAATTCTTTGAGTTACTACACCTTTTGCAAGTTGTGCTGCAACTCTACCAAAGTTCTTTGGTGTTACTTCAAAATCAACTACGTCATCTAAATCATAAGTTGGTTTTATTTCTCTTGCTTCTTCCAATCCAATTTCTGTAACATCATCAAATACTTCTTCTACAACTATCTTTTGAGAATATACATGTATTTCTCCAGTTTCTCTATCAATTGTTACTTTCACATTTTGAGCTGAAGATGTTGGGCCTGCATAATTTTTCTTATATGCTGCAACTAATGCATCCTCAATTGTTGCGAATAATAAATCTTCACTAATTCCTTTATCTTTTACTATTTCTTTAAGAGCACCTATAAACTCTTGGTTCATCTTAAATACACCCTCCTTACTATATTTCCCCTTCAATATTGGTTGATTTTATTTTATCTTTTGGAACAATTACTAAGCTATCTGCTTCAACTACAATGTTTTCTTCATTAACTTCTTTTAATATACCTTTAACGTTCTTTTTGCCATCTAGAGACTTTGTAAATCTAACCATTACTTCTCTACCAACAAATCTCTTATAATGTTCTTCTGTGAATAATGTTCTATTTAAACCTGGTGATGAAACTTCTAAGAAATAAGCTTCTGTTATAGGATCTTTTTCATCCATAACATCACTAACTCTTCTTGAAAGAGCTTCACAATCACTTAAAGCGATGCCACCATCCTTTTCTATATATATTCTTAAATAATATTCTCCATTTTCCTTAACATATTCAATGTGATATATGTCATAGTTAAGTTCATCTGCAATTGGTTTAACCAATTCATAGATTTGATTAATTAAGGCATCAATTTTCATATTAATCCTCCTTTGCTATATTCAGTTTTTAAGTAATTTAAAATGCAGATATGTAAAAACGCAACTATAAAAGTAGTTGCGTTCAAATATAAAGAGCGGGATTTACGCCCCACTCCACATTTTTTAGCTATTAGTAAATTACTTCTTTCTAGATAATATCATACTTTACTAATAAATACAAGGGGCTATAGCAACATTTAGGTTCCCCATTTTAAACTTGCCCCAAATTCAATGTTTTTATTCAACTCTAGCGTTTCTAGCAAATATTATTTATTATCTAAAGCAATTGTACTTAACATCTATATTAAGAACTTCTAGTATTATACTGATTTTCGATATAATTCATAAGTTTTGTAAATGCTTGTAGTGACTTTTCAATCTTCTCATATGAAATACAATATGATAATCTTATAAATCCTGGGCATCCAAAAGTTTTACCTGGTACAGCTAATATATTATATTTTTTTGCTTCTTCACAAAACTTAACATCATCTTCTATTGGTGATTTAGGAAATAAATAAAAGGCACCTTGTGGCTTAATACATTTAAACCCTATAGAAATTAAATGGTTATATAATAAATCTCTATTTTTCTTATATATCTCAACATCTACTTCTAAATCTAAACTTTCTTTAATTACTCTTTGAAAAAGTGATGGTGCATTTACAAATCCTAATATTCTATTTGCAATATTTAATCCATTAATGGTTTCTTCAAAATCACTAATATTAGGATTTATAACAATATACCCTATTCTTTCTCCAGGTAATGATAAAGATTTACTATATGAATATCCAATAAATGAATTATAATAGTATTTTAATATATAAGGAACTTTAACAGCATCATATACAATTTCCCTATACGGTTCATCAGATATTAAATAAATATCATTATTATATTCATTTTCTTTTTCTTTTAAAATATTTGCTAATTTAATAATACTTTCTTCACTATATATTACTCCACTTGGATTATTAGGCGAATTAATTATAACTGCTTTTGTTTTTTCTGTAATATTATTTTTAAAAGCATTTAAATTCATATCAAAAGTGCTAGTATCAGCTTCAATAACTTTAATAGTTCCACCATAATTTTTAACATAGTTTATATATTCTCCAAAAAAAGGTGCAAAAACTATTACTTCATCTCCTGGATTTAATATAGTCTTAAAAATTATATTTAATCCACCTGCTGCCCCACAAGTCATAACAATATTATTAAAATTCAATTTAATATTATGTTTATTCTCTAAATGCTTTGCAATTTCTTCTCTAACATCTAAATATCCTGAATTATTCATATATCCATGAACATAATTTGGTTTTTCCTCATTTAGTATTTTATTTATTTTATCTTTTATTTCTTCTGGCGGTTCTACACTTGGATTACCTATGCTAAAATCAAATACATTTTCTTCCCCATAAATTTCTGATAATCTTTTTCCCTCTTCAAACATCGCTCTAATAATTGAACTATTAGAAACCATATCCTTCATATTTTCAGATATCATTTTTAAGCCACCCCTTTTATTTAGTTATTACTTTATACTTTCTCATTTAGTATTCCATAGTAATTAACTTATATTTTCTAAACTTCTCTATAACTAATTTATTTACTTTACTTTTTTATTACCCCAATTGCTACACCTATTATGCTTACCTCTTTCCCCTCTAAAGGTATTGCTCCATACTTTGGATTTGCTGCTATAAGCATTGGTTTTTTTTCATTAAGCTTTAATGTTTTTAATGTTGCTTCGCCATCAATACTAGCTGCAACTATATCATTGTTATAGGCTGTATTTTGCTTCTTAATTACTACTAAATCTCCATCATTTATATTTTTATCTATCATACTATCACCTTTTACATGAAGTATAAACGTATCTTTTCCTCTCTCAAGCCATCCTTTAGGAAGATAAAATTTCTCTTTAATTTCATCATTCATTTCAATGGGATTACCTGCTGCTATATCATTAAAAACATTTATTTCTACTATTTCATCTTCATTAAAAATAGTATTATCATCTAAAAATATCTCTTTTTTTGAAGATGATGTATCTAAATTAAAATCTACTATATTCTTATACTTTAGATTAATATATCTAAACTTTTCCATATATTCATCCCTTGTTACTTTTTCTTCCTTGAAGTCTTTTTTAAAAGTAAAACTCTTTCCTTTAAAATCTGCACCAAGAGTATTTAATTTTCTCCCCTTTATTAACCATTTATTTTCATCTATTTGTTTTTCATTATTAAATATAAATATAAACGATGAATATGTTTTAGTTTCATAAAGACTTTTGACAAATTTAATTTCACTTCTAGTTAAATTTTCTACTTCATCTAAAACTATATGTGTATATTTACTACCTATTTTATTTGCATATTTAGCTGCAAATATTATCTCATCATAAATATCCATATATCCTTTGTCCCATATTAACGAAGTATATAGTTCCATTAAGCTGTATATAGCATCTCTACTATACGAATTTTTTATAACTCTATATTTTCTGCCTTTTCTATGAATATTGCTATATTCATCTCTAGTAAAATCACAAGCTTTAATCCACATTATTTCATTATATATTTCTTTAACTGTAAGCTTACTTAAAAGCTTAGATTTCTTTCTAAACATAGAAAGATTATCTATAAACGCTTCACTATTTAAAACTTCATTTACTATACTATCATTAGCGTTTTTTAGATTTAATTTATTTTCTTCTTTATATCTATTTGAATATATATTAATAAAATCTCTTATTAAAGCAAATTCCACACGATTTTTATCTATGCTAAACAACGAGTAAAATTCATTACTCTTATTATTTTCATCATATATTTTTTTACCTTCTTCTAATTTATTTAAATCAGAATTTAAGTATAAAATTTTATCATTTTCATATAGACAATAATTATTTTCTAAATTTATAACTCTATGTATGGAAGCCATCGTCTTTCCTGTTAATGATTTTCCTTTCATCAATGAAAAGCCCATGCTTTTATTTTTTATAAATCTATTTTGAGTTTTTGTTAATTTCATTTTTACACCTGCTTTACTTTTCATTAAAAGAAAAACCCCAAAGAAAGAAAATAACTTTGGAGTTATAAAATAATTTTATTCATTTATTATAAAAAAGTCAATTATTAGTTAAATTAAACCATAAATCTTTTATTTAATTATACTATTTATTACTTAAATAAGCATCTATAGCCTCAGCAGCCTTTTTACCAGCCCCCATTGCTAATATAACCGTTGCTGCACCAGTAACTGCATCACCACCTGCATAAACACCTTCTTTAGTTGTAAGCCCTGTTTCTTCATCAGCAACTAAACACTTCCACTTGTTAATTTCTAATCCCTTTGTAGTAGATGAAATAAGTGGATTTGGTGATGTTCCAAGGGACATAATTACAGTATCTACTTCCATAATATATTCTGAATCTTTAACAACAACTGGTCTTCTTCTTCCAGATGCATCTGGTTCTCCTAATTCCATTTTTACACACTTCATCCCTGTAACCCATCCATTTTCATCAGTTAATATTTCTGTTGGATTAGTTAAAATATCAAAGATAACTCCTTCTTCTTTTGCATGATGTATTTCTTCAACTCTCGATGGCAACTCCAACTCACTTCTTCTGTAAACTATATGAGTCTCTGCCCCTAATCTCAAAGCTGTTCTTGCTGCATCCATTGCAACATTTCCTCCACCAACTACAGCTACCTTATTTCCAACTTTAACTGGTGTATGATATTCCTCTTTAAATGCTTTCATTAAATTGACTCTTGTTAAAAATTCATTTGCAGAAAATACTCCATTTGCATTTTCCCCTGGTATTCCCATAAATTTAGGCAAACCAGCTCCTGATCCTATAAATACAGCATGAAATTTTTCTTCTTCAATTAATGAATCTATTGTAACTGTTTTTCCTACAACTACATTTGTTTCGATCTTCACGCCTAATTTTTTTATATTTTCAATTTCAGCTTTAACTACATCATCCTTCGGCAATCTAAATTCTGGTATACCATAAACCAAAACTCCACCTACTTCATGTAACGCTTCAAAAATAGTTACATCATAACCTTTTTTAGCTAAATCTCCTGAACAAGTAAGTCCTGCTGGTCCTGAACCTATAATTGCTACCTTTTTACCTTTAGACTCTTCTTTAAATGATAAATCAACATTATGTTTCCTAGACCAATCTGCCACATACTTTTCAAGCTTACCAATTGCAACTGGTTCGCCTTTTATTCCTAATACACATTTCCCTTCACATTGTGATTCTTGAGGACAAACTCTACCACAAACTGCTGGTAGTGCACTATATTTTGCAATCTCTTTAGCCGCTCCTTCTATATCTCCATCTTTAACATAAGATATAAAACCTGGAATATTGATAGAAACAGGGCATCCACTAACACACTTTGGATTTTTACATCCAAGGCATCTTTTTGCTTCAACTAATGCACTTTCATCATCATAACCCAAACATACTTCTTTAAAATTTTTAGCTCTTATGCTTGCTTCTTGCTCTCTAACTGCTGTCCTTTTCATTCTATCTATATTACTCATTATTTATGACCTCCACATTCGCAACCTTTTCTATGATGTGTATCGCCTTCTTCAAATTTTAAGATAGCTCTTCCTTCCTCGGTCTTATATAAAGCTTGTCTTCTCATGCTTTCATCAAAATTTACAAGATGTCCATCAAATTCTGGTCCATCAACACAAGCAAACTTAACTTCATTTCCAACTGTTACTCTACAAGCACCACACATTCCTGTACCATCTACCATTATAGGATTTAAACTTACCGTTGTCTTTATTCCTAGTTCTCTTGTAAGTTCTGACATAAACTTCATCATTATCATAGGCCCAATTACTATAGCATGGTCATATTTTTTACCTTTCTTATTTACTAAATCTAATAAACAATCTGTTACTCTACCATTAAATCCATAAGAACCATCATCTGTTGATATATAAAGATTTTTAGCAACTGCTTTCATTTCATCTTCTAATATTATTAACTCTTTATTTCTTGCTCCTATAATTACATCAACATCTATATTTTTTTCTTTAAACCATTTTACTTGCGGATAAACAGGTGCAGCCCCTACTCCCCCTGCTACAAATATTATTTTTTGATTTTTTAACATTTCTAAAGACTCATGTATAAATTCACTTGGTTGACCTAATGGTCCAACAAAATCCTGAACATATTGCCCTTCTTCAAATCTTGCTAATTCTTTAGTTGAATACCCTACCGTTTGAAAAACAATAGTTACAGTTCCTTTATTTTTATCATAATCAGCAATAGTTAATGGTATTCTTTCTCCCTTTTCATCATTTTTTATAATAATAAATTGACCTGGTTGTGCTGATTTAGCAACTCTCGGAGCCTCTATATCCATTAAATATATATTTTCTGTTAAAACTTTTTTCTTTACTATCTTAAACATTGTAAACGCCCCCTTAAAAGCTTCTTGCATAAAATTAATTCTTTTATCTTTAAAATTTAAGAATACATCTTTAAAATTGCTCTTAAAAAATGTATTCTTAAAATAATAAACACTATAACTTATCTTCTCTCTATTCTATTTACAACTTTCTTTTAAAAATCCACTTTATTTCCATAGAATGTACATGAAAGAAGTTTTTCCATTGTTTCATCATCTATAGTTCTTGGGTTTGAACCTGTACATGCATCTAAAACAGCATTATGTGCAACATTCTTTAGATTTGCTAAAAACTCTTCTTCATTTACTCCGTACTCTTGCATTGTTGCTGGAATATTTAATTCTTTATTAAATTCATTGATCTTCGTAATTAATGAATCTGTTAACTCTGCATTTGTATTTCCTTCTAATTTTAATACTTTGGCTATATCCGCATATCTTTCTTCACATTCACTTCTGTTATATTGAATAACATATGGTAAGAAAATTGCATTAGCACATCCATGTGGAATATGGAATACAGCTCCTGTTTTATGTGCCATTGAATGTACTATTCCAAGTAATGCATTACTAAATGCCATACCAGCTAAACATTGAGCTTCATGCATTAAATCTCTAGCATTTTTATCTCCATTAAAAGATTTAACTAAATTTTCATTAATCATTTCAATTGCTTTTAATGCTAATGGATCTGAAAAATTTGATTTTAAAGATGCCGTATATGCTTCAATCGCATGAGTTAATGCATCCATACCCGTATGAGCAACAAGCTTTGCTGGCATTGTTTGTGCAAGCTCTGGATCAACAATTGCAATATCTGGAGTTATATTAAAATCTGCTAAAGGATATTTAATTTTTGCTTTATAATCAGTAATTACTGAAAATGCAGTAACTTCAGTTGCTGTTCCTGACGTTGATGGAATTGCAACAAATTTAGCTTTTTGTCTTAGTTCTGGTAATCCAAAAGGAACTACCGCTTCTTCAAATGTAAAATCAGGATATTCATAGAAAATCCACATTGCTTTTGCAGCATCAATTGGAGAACCACCACCCATAGCCACTATCCAATCTGGCTCAAATTCTCTCATAACAGCTGCACCATTCATAACAGTTTCAACTGATGGATCTGGTTCAACACCTTCAATTAATCTAACTTCTAGTCCAGCTTCTTTTAAATAATTTTCAACTTTTTCTAAAAAACCAAACCTCTTCATTGATCCGCCGCCAACTACAACTACAGCTTTCTTTCCTTTTAAAGTTTTTAAAACTTCTAAAGAACCGTTTCCATGATAAATATCTCTTGGTAATGTAAATCTTGCCATTCTATCCCCTCCCAAAAATCAATACAATGTAAAAAGTCAATACCACATTTATATTTTTATAGCAGTCACAAATTAATTATACCATAATTTCACTTTAGATAAATATTTTTCAAAAAATATACTTAAAGACAAGAAAATACCTTTTCTAATCTCTAAGTATATAAAACCTTCTATTCTGCTTTCTTTAAAAAGTTTTTACAGTTTTCATCTAACACTTTTAATATTTCATCTACTCTTTCCCAATTTTCAAGCGAAGCTCCTGCTGCTAACATATGGCCACCCCCACCAAAGTTTGCTGCTATATCATTCACTCTAGGACCATTTGATCTAAATTCACAGAATATAGATCCATCTTCTTTTTCAGCGAAGAAATGCCAATTAATTATTCCTACTGTATCTTGCAGAGCATTTACCATTCTTGCCGCTTTAATTGCTTGTAAATTATACTTCTTTACTATTTCATTTGGAATTTTTAAATATGCCATTCCATTTTCAGTAGTTACATAATTACTATATATATATCCTAAGAATTTTAATTCCTCTTCTTCTCTTTTATACATATTAGCATAAATTTCTTTTGTTTCTAGATCAAATGTTATTTTTGATAACTTTTCAAATAATTCAGTTGGATTTTCTATATATAAAAATCTTCCTGTATCACCAATTATTCCTGTAAATAAAGCTTTTCTTCCTTGCTTATCTATTTTTAATTTATTACTATTTGCTAAATATAAATCTAAAATCATTTCACTACAAGAAGAATAATTAGTATCTACCCATGTTAAATCTTCAAAAGGTGCATCAAAAGCCTTATGATGATCTATTTTTAAAATATACCCACACTTATTAAAGGATTGATTATCAACTCTTTCTTTATTAGCTACATCTACAATAATAGCTAATGATTTTTCATCCAATTCAATTTCTTCATCCATTTTATTTATATACTCTAAATTTTTAGAATGTTCACCTAATAATACAACCTTTTTATTTGGATATGTATTGTTTATAATGCTTTTTAAAGCTGTTTGGGAACTATATGAATCCGGATCCGGAAATACATGTCTATAAATAGCTATAGTATCATATTCTTCAATTTTATTTATTATACTTTTCATTAATTCTTTATTCATCCTACTTACCTCCATTATTTTTTAATTAATTACTAAATTTAATTTTAGATAATTAATATATCAACATACATCAATTTCACTTAAATATCAAGTTATTTTTATTATTTTATGTATCTAGTAAAAAAATTCCCTACTTAGCTAAGCTAAGCAGGGTTTTTATTAATTTATAGTGTTTTATTGACGACTAATTGAAGTTTCAACTTGTGATTGCATTTCTTTTAACATAGAATCAATATCATTTGAATTTCCAGTAACGTATGCCGCATACTTTTCTTCTGCTACTGTTCTAGCTGATTGAGCATTATTTATAGCTGGAGTAAAGTAAGCAAAACCTAAAGATTCTTTAGCTACATTATAAATTTTTCCATATAATGAATCTGTATCAGCTAATACTTCTTGAACTACAGTAGAATCTTGAGCTGATTTTCTTACTGGTAAGTATCCAGTTCCAGTTGCAAACTTAGCTGTGTTTTCTGTGTTAGTTGCGAACTTAATAAATTCATAAGCTGCATATTGAGCTTCTGGAGAAACATCTTTAGTTACAAATAATGAAGCACCTTGTTGGATTACAGCTTTGTCTTTTCCTTCAAAGTGTGGAACTTCTACTACAGCTACTTCAAAAGCACCATTAGTGTTAATGTGAGCAAATCCAGCTGAAGAACCTTGGTAAGCTAAAAGATCACCATTAGAGAATGGTCCTGATAAGAACTTATCTTCACCAGGTACTCTAAATGCACCACTTTGAGTCTTTTCTCTAAAGAATTGCATAAACTCTTTTGACCAATCGTTTATGATATTTATTTTTCCATCTAATTGAACAAAGTCTTTTCCATCTTCTTTTAATGTAGAAATAAATGCATTAGAACTTGAGTCAAATCCAAATCCAGCTATTCCTAATTCATCTTTTGCTTTTTGTGATATTTCAGCTAATTTTTCAAAAGTTAAATCTTTTAAATCATCTACAGTATATCCTAGTTTTTCTAATGCGTTTTTGTTTACATATAAAACTTCTGTAGATTTAGTCATTGGAAGACCATATATTTTATTTTCTCCCCATTGTGATAATTCACTAATGAAGTCTGGAATAAAATCATTTTTAATATCATCTGCCATTCCTACAGTTTCACTATTAACATATGGTGTTAAATCTACAACCTTATCTTCGTTAATAAGTCCAGTAGCAGCATCTGGATAAATATTTACTATTGCTGGTAAAGTATTTGATTGTGATGCAGCTATAACTTTTTTATTTAAATCTACGATACTTCCTTGGCTTGAAGCAGTAACAGTTATACCTAAAGTATTAGTGTTGTTAAAGTCATCAACTATACTTTGTAAAACTTCTGCTTGCTTACCATTCATGTAATGCCACATTTCTATTGATATTGGTTGTTGTAACTCTGTTACAATATTTTCACTTGTTGTATCATTTTTTGAACAACCTGCCAATGATGTAACTGCAATTACTGCAGTCATTAAAGATGCTAATAATCTTCTTTTCATTCGTTTCACCTCTAAAACCTATTTTCATATATATTTATAAGAAAAGATGATTAAAAGATAAATTATTAAAATTTCATATATATTTATATATTTTTTATTAAAGCATTAAAAACTTTTATAATAAATAATTAAAGCATTTATAAATACTTAAAGTATTAATATTTTAACTTTTAATTCATACTCTCCCTATATGCTAATTATTTATATTATCCTTTAGTTCCCCCAATAGAGATACCATTCATAATTTTCTTATGTAAGAACATATAAACTATAACTATTGGCATTGTAATTATTGTTGATGCCGCCATTAATAATTCATATCTATTTCCTACATCTGATTGGAATGCTGTTAAACCATTTGCAAGCAATCTCATGTTATCGCTATTTGTAACAAGTAATGGCCAAAGGAATGCATTCCATGAATTTATACCAACTAATATACAAATTGTAATTATTGAAGGCTTAGCCATTGGTACGACTATTTTCCATAAGAATTTCCAATCACTTGCACCATCAACCTTTGCTGCATAATATAATTGCTTTGGAATCTTTAAGAAAAATTCTCTAAGCATATAAATATATAAAACATTTGCCATATAAGGTAAAAATAACGCTGTATAACTATCCATTAATTTCATTGCTGAAATTGTTTTGAAATTAGTTACTATTAAAACTTCTCCTGGAATCATCATTGATGCTAAGAAAATAGAGAATATTAAATCTCTACCCTTAAACTCAAGATGAGAGAAAGCAAATGCTGATAATATTGCAATTACTACTGTAGTAACTATACTTAAAGCAGTAACTATAATTGTGTTTATGAAATATCTTCCAAAAGGAGCCATTGCTAATGCAGTACTAAAGTTACTCCACATAAATTTATCTGGAACCATTGTTGGTGGCGTTTGAATAACTTCAAAACTTGATTTTAATGATGATGCTATCATCCAATAAAATGGAAATAGCGTTATAATAGCAAAGACAACTAATAAGAAGTATTTAATGAATGCTTTAAAATTATTTTTATTTTTCATTTTTACACCTCTTAGTAATGAATCTTATTACGAGCAACAGTTTTTTGTACTAAAGTTACACTTAATATTATAACCAATAGAACTACTGAAGCAGCAAAAGCTAATGGGAAATCTTGATCCCCGTAGAATCTATCTATTATATATCTTACAACTGTTGATACCGCACCATCTAGTGTACGTCCTCCAAATAAAACATAAACTTCTGTGTAAACTTTGAAGGCAGCAATTAAACTAATAACATATGTATAAGCAATCATAGGAGAAACTAATTTAACCGTTATTTTTCTAAATATAGTTCCACTTGTTGCTTGGTCTATCTTAGCAGCTTGGTAGTATTGTGGATTTATAGAAGCTATCCCTGTAGTTAATATTAATGTATTAAAGGCTAGACTTTTCCACACAGCAAATATTATCAATGCAACCATTGCATATTTAGGATCATTAAGCCAGTTTATTGGACTAATTCCTATTTTCCCTAATATGAAATTAATTATTCCATATTGTGAGTTAAATAACCAAGACCATACTATTCCTATTGCAACTAATGAAGTTACATATGGAAGGAAGTATATACTTTGGAATACACCTTTAACTTTTTCATTTTTAATATTTGCAAGAGCATTCGCTATCAATAAAGAAATTATTACTGATAAAGCTGGAACTATAGCTGCATAAATTACAGTATTAATTAAAGATTGAATAAATCTCTTGTCTTGGAATAGATATTTATAAGATCCAAATCCAAAAACAAATCCTTTTGCTTTAGTTTCATCAAAACTTAATATAATCGTATTTATTATAGGATAAAATACAAAAATACCTAATATAATCAATGCAGGTAATAAGTATAAATATCCTTTCTTATTTTTCTTTAACATTTTGTTATGAACTCCTCACTTTCAGCATCAAAAACATAACTCTTTCCTTGCTTTGGCCTAATAGTTAATTCTGCTCCTTCATCAATAAAGAATTCTTTATCAACTAACATCTTATATGTAGCACCTTTATGATTTAAAGTTAATAATCTTTCTCTACCTAATATTTCAACTGTAACTACTGTTGTTTTTAAGCCTTCTTCTGATACCTCAAAATCTTCAGCTCTAACACCTAATACAACCTTTGATTTATCTTTTGGTAAGTTTTCTAGTGTTAAAGTATCAATAATACCTTTCCCATCCTTAACATCTACATCTACAAAGTTCATTTCTGGACTTCCTATAAATGATGCAACAAATTTATTTACTGGGTTTAAGTATATATCACTTGGAGAAGATACTTGTTGGATTGCTCCATTCTTCATTAGTACTATTTCATCTGAAATACACATTGCTTCTTCTTGGTCATGAGTTACAAATATTGCTGTAACACCAGTTTCTTTTTGTATTCTTCTTATTTCTTGTCTTGTTTCAACTCTTAGCTTTGTATCTAAGTTTGATAATGGTTCATCTAAAAGAAGTATTTCTGGTTTTTTAGCTAATGCTCTAGCTATGGCAACTCTTTGTTGTTGTCCTCCTGAAAGTTGAGCTGGCTTCTTGTCTAATTGATCTGCAATTTTAACAATTTCAGCAACTTCTTTTACTCTTTTTTCAGCTTCTTCTTTATTCCACTTTAAATTTTTCAGTGGAAATAATATGTTTTCTCTTACAGTCATATGTGGGTATAGAGCATAGTTTTGGAATACTAATCCTATTCCTAATTCTTCTGGCTCAAGCCCTGTAACATCTCTATCTCCAAAGAATATCTTTCCACCAGATGGTTTATGAATTCCTGAAATAGTAAATAGTGTTGTTGATTTACCTGATCCTGAAGGTCCTAATAATGATACTAATTTGCCCTTTGGGATTTGTAATGTAACATCATTAATAGCCTTAAAATCTCCAAATCTTACAACTAGATTTTCTAGTCTTATTCCCATTTTTAATTCACCTCATGTTTTATACATATATTAATCATGCAACATTTTATAAAGTTCGCACATTTAACAGAATACGACAAACATTTTACCTTTGTCAATATTTTTCCTAACATACTATTTATTATTTCACTATTATTTATTATTTATTTAAAATTATCTCTGTATATGATGGATTATTTTCTTCATTTTTACATTTTTCTCAGTTGTTTATCACTTTTTAGCTACCGTATTTATTTTAAAATTCATTTGATTTTTTTTATTTAAATAATCTTGTTACTATATCTTTTGTTTCATACATTATACTTTTATAACAATATTGGTAAAAATATTTATATTTATTTGTACTTTCTAAAATTGCATCACATGTTATAAAAGCAATTAATGCTATCCCATCTATTTTATTCAAAACAAAAAATTTCTCCTTTATAATAAGTATTATTATTATACTATGAAGCTAATTTAAATATTGATATCTTAAAATATCAATAAACTCAAAAATTTAGAGCTTCACATTACTTATATATTAAAGTAAATATCTCTTGCATATTTTCCTATTCTTAAATATTATAATTATTGTAAAGTTATATTTTATGGAGGTATTTATGTTACCATTATTAATTATTTTTTCATATCTTATGGGATCTATTCCTTCAGGATACATATTAGTAAAAAAGAAATTAAATAAAGATGTAAGAGATTACGGTAGTGGCAATATTGGTGCAACTAATGTAAAAAGGGTAGCTGGAGAAAAATTATCTAAAATAACAGCTATATGTGATATGTTAAAAGCTATTATCCCTGTTCTTATTACTCGTATTTTATTATGGAGTAATGTTTTAACTACTGGCGAAAGTCTAAGCTTATCATTAGTAGCAATAGCTGCAATACTTGGACATAATTATACTATTTTTCTTAAATTTAAAGGTGGAAAAGGTGTTGCTACATCAGCAGCTGCTTTTATGTGTGTTGTTCCTATTCCATTTTTAATAACAGCAGTAGTATTTTTTGGATTAAAGTTATTTACTAAAATAGTTTCTATTCGTTCATTAGCTGCTGGAGTTACTTTATTTCTTTCAACTTACTTACTTGGCTACGATAAAAATTATGTACTAGCTTCATTATTCGCATGTTTACTTGTATTTTGGAGACATAGAAGTAATATTGTAAGATTAGCTAAAGGTGAGGAAAAATAGTAAATATAAAAAATATATTAATTTTATTCATTAACGAAATAAACCAGTAGACATGCTCTTACTACTGGTTATTTTTAAATTCATAAATATTTTTAAATTTATAAACAAAGAAAGGATTTTTTATTATGGGTATTTTTCTTTTTTCTTATTTTATAATAATAAATATTATTTCTTTCTCTTTATTTCTTATAGATAAAAAAAAAGCTATTAAGAAAAAATGGAGAATAAGTGAAAATACTCTTTTATTAACCTCTTTATTAGGTGGAAGTATTGGTTCTCTTATTTCAATGTATAAATTTCATCATAAAACTAAGCATTTTAAGTTTACATTTGGAATTCCATTTATAATAATATTACAATTGCTTTTATTTTATATTATCTTTTATTAAAATTTTCTATATCTTAAATATCTCTCTTCTAATAATTCTTCTACAGGTTTATTTTTTAAAATTTTTATCTCTTGAATAATATTTTGTTTTAAGCTTTCCGCTACGGCTTTAATATCATTTTGAGCTCCACCCTTAGGCTCTTTAATTATTTTTTCAATTATACCTCTTTCTAATAAATCATATGAAGTTATACCCATAACTTCAGAAACCTCTTTTGCTTTAGATGCATCTTTTAATAAAATTGAAGCAAATCCTTCTGGTGATAAAATAGAATATATTGAATTTTCAAGCATCCAAACTTTATCACCACAGGCTAAAGCTATTGCTCCACCACTTCCACCTTCTCCAACTATTATAGATATTATTGGAACTTTTATTTTAGCAATTTCCATAAGGTTTTTTGCAATAGCCTCACCTTGCCCTCTTTCTTCTGCTTCAACACCACAATAAGCCCCACTTGTATTTATAAAACAAATAATAGGTCTATTAAACTTTTCTGCTTGTTTCATTAATCTTATAGCTTTTCTATACCCTTCAGGATGGGCTGAACCAAAATTTCTTTCTATATTTTCTTTTAAATTTTTACCTTTTTGTATTCCAATTATAGTTACAGGAATATCTTCTAAAAAACCAATTCCACCTATTACTGCTTTATCATCCTTATAGTATCTATCACCATGTAACTCTATAAAATTATTAAATATTAATTTTATATATTCATCAGCATTAGGTCTTTCTACCATTCTTGCAATTTCTAATCTATCCCATGCTTTCATTTTTTTATTTAGCATTATATGGCCTCCCTTGTTTAATAAATTTTCTTTTACTCATATTAAAAGATGTACATATAGTGTATAACTTCAAATCCATCAAATATAAAGTTTTAATTTCACTTATGTAGTTTTAATAATAATCCAAGGGTCTTTCTAAGCTCTTCTCTATTCACTATTTTATCAACAAAACCTTTTTCTAATAGGAATTCAGCACTTTGAAAATCATCTGGTAACTTTTCTTTTATTGTGCCTTCAATTACTCTTCTTCCAGCAAAACCAATTAAAGCCTTTGGCTCCGCTAAAATTATATCACCTAATGATGCAAAACTTGCCGTAACCCCTCCTGTTGTAGGATCAGTTAAAACTGTTATATAAAGGCCTCCATTTTCATCATGCTTTGAAAGTGCAGAACTTACTTTTGCCATTTGCATAAGAGAAAGTATCCCTTCTTGCATCCTAGCTCCACCTGAAGCTGTAAATATTATTATAGGTAAATTTTTTTTTGTTGCTGTTTCAATTGCTAAAGTTAGTTTTTCACCAACTATAGTTCCCATACTCCCCATCATAAAATTTGAATCCATTACTGCTATTATTGCATCATTTCCCCTTATTTTACATTCTCCAGTAACAACAGCTTCCTCAAGCCCTGATCTTTCTTTGTTTTTTTTAATTGTCTCCTCATACCCTGGAAAATCCATTGGATTTTTACTTTCCATATTTTTATTAATCTCAATAAAGGTATCTTTATCGCAAATTTGACTTATTCTCTCATAAGCCCCTAATCTAAAGTGATAATTGCAATTTATACATTTTTTAAAGTTTTCTTCTAACTCTTTTTTATATAAAAGTTTTCCACAATTATTGCACTTTACCCAAGCTCCATCAGGAACTACAGGAAAATCATCACCTTGTTTTTGACTAACACTTAAAACACCATACTGTCTTTTCTTAAAAATATTCATAATTCTCACCAACTATATTCCGTATTCATTACTTATGAAACTTGTATCAAAAGTACCTAATCGGAATCTTTCATTATTCAATATATCTATTTGGAAATCAACATTACTATCAATTCCATCAATAACGAACTCATCTAAAGCTCTTATCATTTTATTTATTGCCTCTTCTCTATCTTTACCATAAGCTATTACTTTAGCTATCATAGAATCATAAGTAGGTGGAATTACATACCCTGGATAAGCTGCAGTATCAACTCTTATACCATTTCCTCCCGGTATATTTAAAAAATTTATTTTCCCTGGTGATGGTGCAAATGCTTTACTTGGATTTTCAGCATTTATTCTACATTCTATAGCATGACCTTCTATTCTTATATCATCTTGCTTTATAGAAAGTTCTTCTCCATTTGCAATTTTTATTTGTTCTTTAACTATATCAATAGAAGTTATCATCTCTGTTACAGGATGTTCTACTTGTATTCTGGTGTTCATCTCCATAAAGTAAAATTCTCCATACTTATCAACTAAAAATTCAATAGTACCAGCATTAATATAATTTACAGCCTTTGCTGCATTTACTGCTGCATCTCCCATCTTTTTTCTTAATTCTTCACTTAAAATAGATGATGGTGCTTCTTCAAGAACCTTTTGATTTCTTCTTTGAATTGAACAATCTCTTTCACCTAAATGAATTATATTACCAAAGCTATCACCTAAAATTTGAAACTCTATATGTCTTGGATTCTCTATAAATTTTTCCATATACATAGAATCATCACCAAAATTATTTTTAGCTTCTGATTTAGCAGTAAGAAAGGCATTTTCAAGTTCATCTTCACTTTTAACTATTCTTATTCCCTTTCCTCCACCGCCTAATGCTGCTTTAATCATTATAGGATATCCAATCCTCTTAGCTTCTAAGATAGCTTCATCTAAATTTTTAATAGTTCCATCACTACCTGGTATTACAGGAACTGATGCATTTTTCATAATTTCTCTGGCTTTAGACTTGTTACCCATTATGCTAATAGTTTCACTACTGGGACCAATAAATTTTATATTGCACTCTTCACACATATTAGCAAAACTTGCTTTTTCAGATAAAAACCCAAATCCTGGGTGAATTGCATTGCATCCAGTTATTACAGCTGCACTTATAATATTACTTTCATTTAAATAAGAATCTTTAGATTTAGAAGTTCCAACACAAATAGCTTCATCTGCAAGCTGTGTATGCATAGCCTCTTTATCAGCTTCTGAATATATTGCAACAGTTTTTATTCCAAGCTCCTTACAAGCCCTTATTATTCTTACTGCTATTTCACCTCTATTAGCTATTAAAACCTTTCTAATCATAAATCACCTCAATATTTTAACCTACCATAAAGGTTAATTCTCCTTCACATACCTTTTTATCATCTACGTATGCTATTCCATATCCTACTCCAGCTCTTCCTCTAATTTTAGTAAGTTCAACCTCTAATCTTAAAGTATCTCCTGGAACTACTTTTCTTCTAAATTTTGCATTATTTATCCCTGCAAAATATGCAATTTTCCCTTTAAACTCTTCTTTACTTAATAATGCTACAGCTCCAGCTTGTGCTAAGGCTTCAATTATTAACACACCTGGCATTACAGGTTCCACTGGAAAATGACCTTGAAAAAAGTATTCATTCATACTAACATTTTTTATTGCAACTATTTTATTATCCTCAATGTTTTCAACCTTATCTATTAAAAGAAAAGGATATCTATGAGGAATTATTTTCATAATCTCTTTAATATCCATATTATCTCCTTATTCTATTTAATCTTAAATAGCTCCATACCAAACTCAACTATATCTTCATCTTTTCTAAGTACTTCTACTATTTCACCATCAAATTCAGATGTTATTTCATTCATAACTTTCATAGCTTCTATGATACATAGCGTATCACCTTTTTTAACTTTACTTCCAACTTCCACATAAGGAGTTCCCCCTGGTGTTGAAGCAGAATAATAAGCACCTACTAAAGGTGATTTAACTATATTATAGTTTTCTTCATTGAAATCTTCTTTAACTTCATCAGTCACTTCTTTAGCTACTTCTTTTTCTAAAGAAATTTCTTTATTTAAGTATGATGATATTTTTTCTTCTTTACTATAATCTTTGTTATCCTTATATATACTATTTTCTTTATTCTTGCTAAGCTTTAGCTTTATATCTTGACACTCTAATTCAAAAACTCTTAAAGATGATGAATCAATTTCTTTAATTATCTCTTTAATTTGATTATAATCAAGCATTTTTATTCTCCCTTCCACTTCTTAAATATAAGGGTTCCATTATGGCCACCAAATCCTAAAGAATTAGACATAGTATAATTTACATCTATATCAGTCTTTCCAGTATTATTAACTAAATTTAAATCACACTCTTCATCAGAATTTATATAATTAATATTTGCCGGAACAAAATTATCATTTAGTGCTTTTATAGACACTATAGCCTCTACGGCTCCAGCTGCCCCTAATAAATGTCCTGTCATAGACTTAGTTGAACTTAAATATGGTTTATATGAATTTTCTTTAAAAGCTAACTTTATAGCTGCTGTTTCACACTTATCATTTATCGGAGTTGAAGTTCCATGCGCATTTATATAATTTACTTGTGATGAATCAATTTTAGCTTCATTCATAGCACTTATCATTGCCTTAGCAGCCCCACTTCCATCTAAACTTGGTGAAGTTATATGATATGCATCACATGTGCTTCCATATCCAACTATTTCTCCATAAATTTTAGCACCTCTTTTAATAGCACTTTCCAAAGTTTCAAGTATAAGTGCTGCTGCACCTTCTCCCATTACAAATCCATTTCTATCTTTATCAAAAGGTATAGATGCTCTATTTCTATCTTCACTTTTACTTAATGCAGTAAGTGATTGGAACCCTGCTATACCGAAAGGACAAATTGAAGCTTCTGCTCCACCAGCTATAATATAATCGCTATATCCATCTTTAATGTTTCTATAAGCTTCTCCTATACAATGAGTAGATGTCGCACAGGCTGATACTAAACCTAAACAAGATCCTAAAAGTCCATATTCTATTGCAATAGTACCTGCTGCAATATTCGAAATTGCCATAGGTATCATAAGTGGTGAAACTCTATTTGGTCCTTTATTAGCTAAAATCTTAACTTGATTTTCTATAGTTATTAATCCACCAATACCTGAACCAAAGTATACCCCAAATCTTTCCTTATCTATTTTTTCTAAATCTAAATTACTATCATTCATAGCCTCTTTAGCTGCAATCATAGCAAATTGAGTATATCTATCCATTCTCTTAGCGTCTTTTTTATTTAAAAAATCTTCTACATTATAATTTTTAACTTCTGCAGCTAGTTTAACCTTAAATTCTTCTGTATCAAATAAAGTTATATTATCTATTCCATTAACTCCATTTTTTATAGATTCCCAAAACTCTTCTACACTATTTCCAATTGGAGTTATAGCCCCAAGTCCTGTGATTACTACTCTTCTTCCCATTACTTCCATCCTTTCTAGCTCATCACCATTCCACCATCAACATTTATAACTTGCCCTGTTACATAGTTTGATAAATCTGATGATAAAAATACTACTAAATTTGCTACATCCTTTGCACTTCCTATCTTTTTCATAGGAATAGTATTTATAACTTCTTCTTTTACCTTATCGCTTAACACCTTTGTCATATCAGTTTCAATATAACCTGGTGCAATTACATTTACATTTATATTTCTACTTGCAAGTTCTCTAGCCATAGATTTTGAAAAACCTATAACTCCAGCTTTTGAAGCAGCGTAATTGCATTGTCCTGCATTTCCTATAATACCCACAATTGAAGAAATATTGACTATTTTTCCTGATCTTTGTTTTATCATTATCGGTGCTGTAATTTTAGTTGTATTGAATGTACCTTTCAAATTAACATCTATAACATCATTAAAGTCTTCTTCTTTCATTCTAAGAATAAGACCATCCTTAGTTATACCTGCATTATTTACTAAAATATCAATTGATCCAAATTCATCTTTAGTTCCCTTAATAAAATTCTCTACTTCTTCTACATTTCTAACATCACACTTAAATGCAAATACTTTAACATCTAAAGCTTTTATTTCTTCTATAAGATTTTCTACTTCTTTATTTAATGTTCTATAATTAATAGCAACATTAGCACCATTTTTTGCTAGAGTAAGTGCAATTTCTCTTCCTATTCCTCTAGTAGCACCTGTTACTACAGCATTTTTATTTTTTAACATACTTGTAATACCTCCAGAGTTTTGTTTAAAGACTTAAGATCTTCAATATTAAAAATCTTAACATCGGCTCCTCTTTCTTTGCTTATCTCTTTTACAAAACTACTTAAAGTTTTAAGTGGCCCAATTTCGATAAATACATCAATACCACTATCCAACATCTTTTCAATGGTTTCACTCCATTTAACTGATGACTTAACTTGTTTTGTTAAAAGCTCTTTTATATAACTTTTATCTTCTATAAACTCAGCATTCACATTACTAATAACTCTAACTTTAGGATTATTAAAACTTATATTATTAAGTTCCTTCTCTAATTTTACTGATGCTTCTTCTAATAAAGATGTATGGAATGGTCCGCTAACCTTAAGAGGTATAGTTCTTCTTGCACCAGCTTCCTTTAAAAGCTCTGCGGCATAATTTACAGCCTCTACTTCACCACCAATAACAATTTGTTTATTAGTATTATAGTTAGCAATTTCAACCACACCTTTTTCTCTAGCTAAAACTAAAACTTCCTCTATTTTTTCTTTAGATAATCCTAAAACTGCTACCATAGCACCAACACCAAGAGGAACAGCTTCCTGCATAAACTTTCCCCTTTTTCTTACTAAAGCAACGCCGTCTTCAAAACTTAAAGCTGAGCTTGCAACAAGAGCACTATACTCACCTAGACTTAAACCTGCAACTATCTCTGGAGTTATTCCTTTCTCCTTTAATATAGACAATGTAGCTATTGAAGTTGTTAAAATTGCTGGTTGAGTATTTTCAGTTATATCTAACTCCGATTTTTCTCCATTAAATATAAGCTCTGTCAAGTTAAAACCTAAAACTTCATTTGCTTTATTAAAAACTTCTCTGCAAGATTCTATATTTTCATATAATTCTTTTCCCATTCCTATATATTGAGAACCTTGACCTGAGAAAATAAATCCTATATTCATACTTCCTCCTAACTTAAAAAGCTCTCTTTAATTCTTCATATTCTTCAAACATTTCTTCAATAATTTCTCTTGCACTTTGTACCTTAGATATCATACCTGATATTTGCCCTGCCATAAGAGAGCCATTTTCTACATCTCCAAGTTCTACAGCATTTCTTAAAGCACCTTTTCCCAACGCTTCAAGCTTTTCTATTGGCGCATTTTCTTTTTCAAGACTTAAATATTCTTTTGCAAGTTTATTTTTTAATACTTGTACTGGATGCCCTGTTGTTCTACCAGTTACAACAGTATCTATATCCTTAGCTTTAACTACTGCATTTTTATAATTTTCATGTATTTTACACTCTGTAGATGCTAAAAATCTAGTTCCAACTTGAACTCCGCTTGCACCAAGGAAAAATGCTGCTCCAATACCTCTACCATCTGCAATACCACCTGCTGCTATAACTGGAATATTTACAGCATCAATCACTTGAGGTAAAAGTACCATAGTTGTTAACTTTCCTACATGTCCCCCTGATTCGCATCCTTCTGCTATAATGGCATCTGCACCTGCTCTTTCCATTCTTTTAGCTAGAGCTACTGATGCAACTACAGGTATAACTACAATACCAGCTTCTTTCCATTCATTCATGTACTTACCTGGATTTCCTGCACCTGTAGTTATTACCTTAACACCTTCTTCTATTGCCATTCTTGCAAGTTCATCAGCATTTTTAGAAAGTAACATTATATTTAAACCAAAGGGCTTATCAGTAAGCTCTTTAGTTTTTCTAATTTCTTCTCTTATAACATTTGCAGGAGCATTTGCCCCTGCAATTATTCCAAGTCCTCCTGCATTTGATACAGCAGCTGCTAAAGTGCTATCCGATATCCAAGCCATTCCTCCTTGAAATATAGGATATTTAATATCTAAAATACTTCTTATATCCTTTTTCATAAAAATACCTCCAATATTATTTTTCAGTTGCACTTTTTATAAATTCAACTGCATCTTTAACAGTTTTAATATTTTCAGTATCCTCTACCTTTACATCAAATTCTTCTTCAATTTCCATTATTACTTGGAATAAATCTAGTGAATCTGCTTCTAAATCCTCAATAAAGTTTGTTTCTAATTTAACATCTTCTTCATTTACACCTAATTGTTCTACTACTATTTCTCTAATTTTTTCAAATATCATTTTATAATCCTCCTAAAATTCACTTTAATTATTTTCTTTTTTATCTATTATTAAGTTAAAATTAAACTTACTTTAATTTCTTTATTTCAAATTAAAACTGAACTAAAACTCCAGCCCAAGTTAATCCTCCACCAAAAGCAACTAATATAACTTTATCACCTTTATTAATTGCTTTTTCTTCAATTGCTTCACTTAAAGCTATTGGTATACTTGCAGCTGATGTATTTCCATAATTCTCTAAATTTAAATAAAATTTTTCTTTTTCTATTTTTAATCTTTTAGCTGCTTCATCTATTATTCTTGAATTAGCTTGATGTGGAATTATATATTTTATGTTAGATAAATCTTCTCCTGATTTTTCTAACAGTTTATTTACTACTTCTGGAATTATCGATACAGCAAACCTAAAAACTTCCTTACCATCCATTTCAATAAATTCCTTTTTTGATAATTCATTTTTTGAAAATGGATTATTAAGTGTAAATTCATTTGCGATTAAAGCCTTATGTCCACGTTCACCATCTGAACCAAAATAAGTACTTAATATTCCTTGTTTTTCATCAGAAATTTCTAATACTGCAGCTCCTGCTCCATCTCCAAATAATACACAAGTATTTCTATCTTCCCAATCAACAATTCTTGATAAAACTTCACTTCCTATTACTAAAGCCTTTTTACCTTCTCCATTTTTCAAGAGAGAATTTGCAATTATAGATGCGTATATAAATCCTGAGCAAGCTGCTGAAACATCAAAAGCTACTGCATTAGTACACCCTAAAATATTTTGAACACTACATGCTGTAGAAGGCATAATTCTATCTGGAGAAGTAGTTGAAACTATAATTAAATCAATATCTGTTTCTTTACAATTAGCCATATTTAAAGCCATCTTTGCTGCCTTTATAGCTAAATCTACAGTACCTTCACCATTTGAAATTCGTCTTTCTTTTATGCCAGTTCTTTTAAATATCCATTCATGTGATGTATCAACTATTAATGCTAATTCATCATTGCTTACAATATTATCTGGACAATAATGTCCAACTCCTATTACTTTTACTAATCCCATCTTCACACCTTTGTTTTTATCATCTAATTATTTGACAGTCAAATTAATCTGTAAAAATTTTTTGTATAGTTCAATATTGTTCCTCCTTTAAATATTTTGAGCATCAAACAATTAGATTTTAACTATTATTTGAATTATTGTCAATATTTATTTTTTTGTTGCTATTTTTCTGCACCTGTATTATACTACAAATATATTTTGATTGTCAAAATATTTGATTTGAAAGGAGATAGATCATGAAATTTAATCCATTAATAATAGGGAATTTAAAAGCTTCTATACCAATTATTCAAGGAGGAATGGGAGTTGGTGTATCCTTATCTAAACTAGCAGGAACTGTGTCAAAATTCGGAGGAATAGGTGTTATTTCTGCTGCTCAACCTGGTTATTTAGAAGAAGATTTTGAAAGTAATACTCTTCAAGCTAATCTTAGATCTTTAAAAAAACATATAAAAAAAGCTAAAGAAATTAGTAATAATGGAATTATTGGGGTAAATATTATGGTTGCTATGAATAATTATAGTGATATTGTAAAAGCAACTATCGAAGCTGGTGCTGACATTATTATATCAGGCGCTGGTTTACCTCTAAAATTACCAGAATATACAAAAGGTAGCTCTATAAAAATATTTCCTATAGTATCATCATTAAAAGCTACAAAACTTATTTTTTCTTATTGGAAAAAACATTATGATAAAGTTGCAGATGGTTTTATTATAGAAGGTCCTGAGGCAGGCGGTCATTTAGGGTTTAAAGCAGATAAGCTTAATGATGACATTATAAATTTTGATGATAATGTTTCTTCTATTTTAGAAGAAATTGCTAATTACGAAAAAACTTACAACTGCAAAATTCCAGTTATAGTTGGTGGTGGCGTATTTAATTCATCTGACATAAAAAAATATCTTTCATTAGGGGCTAGTGGTGTCCAGATTGGAACTAGGTTTGTTGCTACAGATGAATGTGATGCTCATATAAACTTTAAAAATGCTTATGTAAATTCTACAAAAGATGACATTAAAATAGTTAAAAGTCCTGTAGGAATGCCTGGTAGAGCTATTAATAACAAATTTTTAGAATCATTAAATTCAGAACATAAAAAAATAAGCAAATGTTATAATTGCTTAGTTCCATGTAATCCTCTGACTACACCATATTGTATAAGCAAAGCTTTAATTAATGCAGTTTCTGGAGATATTGATAATGGTTTAATATTCTGTGGTTCTAATGCCTATAAAATTAATAAAATTGTTTCTGTACAAGAACTTTTATCAGAACTTACTTCAGAATTAAATTAATAAATAAGAATAGTAGTAGCAAAATTACTATTTTGCTACTACTATTTTTTTATCATATCTACTTCATTAATTTACAAATATTATTTGTAAATTCAACTGGATCTTCAATTGATAAACCTTCTATTAATAAGGCTTGATTATACAATAAATTTGTGTATAATCCTAATTTTTCTTTGTCATTTTCATAGGCATCTTTCAAAGCATTATAAACTTCATGATTAACATTAATTTCTAATACTTTATCGGCTTTTACTCCTTGATTATTAGGCATAGAATTTAAAACTTTTTCCATCTCAATTGAAATTTCACCTTCATTTGATAAGCAAACTGGATGTTTCTTTAATCTCTTTGAAGCCTTAACAGCCTTAACTTTATTATTTAAAACTTCTCTCATTGTTTCAAATAAAGCTTTGCTTTCTTCTTCATTTTCATTATTTGAATCTTTTTCATCATTATTTTCTATTCCTAAATCATCGCTATATACTGACTTAAACTCTTTATCTTTATATTTCATTAACATCTTAATTGCAAATTCATCAATATCATCAGTACAATATAAGATTTCATATCCTTTATCTAGTAAAAGATCGATTTGTGGCATTTTTTCTATTCTTGCTATAGATTCACCTGTTGCATAATAAATATATTTTTGTTCTTCAGACATTCTAGTAACATACTCATCTAAAGTTACCATCTTCTTTTCCTTTGAAGAATAGAACATTAATAAATCTTGAAGAACTTCTTTTTCTGCTCCAAAATTATCATAAACACCAAATTTTAATGTTCTTCCAAAAGCAGAATAGAATTTTTCATAGCTTTCTCTTTCATTTTTAAGCATTTTTTCTAATTCGCTCTTTATTTTATTCTTTATATTTTTAGCAATAAATCTTAATTGTCTATCATGTTGAAGAATTTCCCTAGAAATATTTAAAGATAAATCTTCTGAATCAACAATTCCTTTTACAAATCCAAAGTAATCTGGAAGTAAATCAGAACATTTATTCATAATCATTACACCATTTGAATAAAGTTCTAATCCTTTCTCATAATCTTTTGTATAGAAATCATATGGCATATTTTCTGGAATATATAAAATTGCATTGTAACTTACAGTTCCATCTACACTTAAATGAATATGTTTTAATGGCTTATCAAATCCAAAATGCTTTTCATTATAGAAATTATCATAATCTTCCTTACTTAATTCACTTTTATTTTTTCTCCAAATAGGAACCATACTATTAATTACTTTTTCTTCAACGTAATCTTCATATTCATTTTCTGTTCCTTCTTTAAGTTTTCTTTCAGTTATATCCATTTTTATTGGATATCTTATAAAATCTGAATATTTTTTAATTAATGATTTAATTTTATATTCATTTAAATATTCATCAAAATTTTCATCTTCAGTATTTTCTTTTAAATGTAATATTATATCTGTACCTATAGTTTCCTTTGTAGCTGGCTCTATAGTATAACCTTCAACACCTTTAGACTCCCACTTGTAAGCTTCATCACTTCCAAAAGCTTTAGTAATAACAGTTACTTTATCTGCTATTAAAAATGACGAATAGAAACCAACACCAAATTGACCTATTATATCATAACCTTCTTTAGCTTCATTTTCTTTCTTAAATTGAAGAGAACCACTTTTAGCAATAACACCTAAGTTATCATCTAACTCTTCTTTTGTCATACCAATACCAGTATCAGATATTTTTATTATTCTGTTATCTTTATCTATTGATACCTTTATAAAATAATCTTCCTTATTAAAACTTATATTATCTGATGATAATGCTTTATAATAAATTTTATCAATTGCATCACTTGCATTAGATATAAGCTCTCTTAAGAAGATTTCTCTATGCGTATAAATTGAATTAATCATTAAGTCTAAAAGTCTTTTAGACTCTGCTTTAAATTGTTTTGTTTCCATAAAACTCTCTCCTTACATACTTGATTGTTAGCACTCACCAAACTCGAGTGCTAATACATATTTTTATTATATACCTTGTTTTTTTTTAGTCAATACCTTAAAAATTATTAATTGTATTTTTTACATTTTTGAAACATTTTTCATTTATATGTAAACCGAAGTATTGATATACATCTTAATATTTACTAATACTTCAGTTTTATATTTTTAATAATAATTCTATTTTATTAGAAGCTATTTTTTAATATTTCACTTATTAATTTATCATCTTTTATAATTTTCCCCATCAAATCATCTATAGTTAAATATAACATTCCGTTTCCTTCAATATTTTTATCATATCCTAATGATACAGTTTTCTTAATTAATTGTGCATAAATTTCTGTTTCACTTAATTTTCTTTTAAATACATCTTCTGCCCAATTAATTATTAATGCCAATGCTCCTGCAACATGCGGTGTTGCCATAGATGTTCCTTGCATCTCAGCAAATTTATTTCCTGGTGCTGTTGATAATATTCCCCTATTATTATATCCTTGTCCAGGTGCAACTAAATCAACTTGATTATTTGAAGCTGAAAATCTACTACTTTCTTTATTTGCATTAATAGACCCAACAGATATTACTTCATTATAAGCAGCAGGATAACTTAATTCTGTTGTTTTAGCTTTTGCATCTCCATCATTTCCCGCTGCACATACTACAAGTATCCCCTTATTTACTGCATTTTTTATAGCATCATGAAGTGCAATATCGTCATATTTTCCACCTAAAGACATTGAGATTATATTAACATTTTGTTTCACTGAATAATTTATCCCATCTACAATCCAGTTGTAGTTACCTCCATTTTTACTTAAAGCCTTAATTATTAAAAGATTTGCTTTAGGTGCAACTCCTACTACTCCATTTCCTATCTCACTTGCGGCAATAATTCCTGCAACATGAGTTCCATGTCCAACATAATCTGTTACAATACTCGTATTTCCTTTATCATCATCAGTAAAATTTCTTACACCTACTATTCTATCCTTTAAATTAATATGGGTAATATCACATCCAGTATCAATAACAGCAATAGTAATATTTTCTCCCTTTCTACCTCTATCCCAAAACTTTGGTGCATCTATAATATTAACTCCATCTGGAATACCACTAGCTACACTTTGTTGCTGAAGTACTGTATATGAAGTTAAATTTATATCTCTGTTTATCATAATATTTCCCCTCATTTTATCATTAGATTATTTTTATCTTCTAATAATAAAATACGAAGTAAACATTATTATGGTTACGAAAGGTTTATAAAATACAAAAGACGTTGCATTTTGTGCTGCAACGCCCCATAATCAAATTCTAGTTACTTTGTAACTAGATGACTATGCTTTTATTATTTCTTTTTATTAACTTTTTATTCATTATTTATTCTCATAATATAAATTGTACATGGTTATAAAATATATTATAATTATGGTAAATTTATATTTTAATATAAGGAGTGTTTATATGAAATTTTTACAAGGTAGATATGGAGTAGATTTGTTATCCCTATTGCTAACTTTACTTGCAGCAATACTTAATATTTTTGATATAACAAGACTTTTAGCACTTATAATCTTAATTTATGCAATCTATAGAGCTTTTTCAAAAAAAATATATAAAAGAAAAGAAGAATATAATATATTTTTTACATACACAAATAAAATTTTAAAAAAATTTGGTAAATCTATCCCATATAATCTTCCTGTTTATGATTTAAATAATTTAGTTATTTACTTTGATAACTTTAAAAAAAGATATATTGAATTTAGAAATTATAAAATTACAAAGTGTCCTAACTGTAAGCAAAAATTACGCTTACCTAGAAAAAAAGGTAAGATAGTAGTTACATGTAAAAGATGTGGACATAAATTTGATTTAAAAACATAAATATTTTTATTAAATTTGTAACATACTTAAAATAAATAGTTTTAGTAGTTATTTTATGGAGGTTACAAATGAAAAAATTTCTTATGTATATACCAATACTTTTTTTAACATTATCTATGTTTTCAACATCTAATATATATTCTATTTTAGTTGAAAATAAATCAAAAATTACAAATTATTCAATTACTGCTCCAAATAAATCATTGCCGAAATGGTGGAGATAACTTATTTAGAAGTTAGTATTTATAGTTTAAAAAAAGAGATAAAGTCAGTTTATTACTGATTTATCTCTTTTTTATATTTCTCTCAAATATATTTTCTATTAATACTACCCACTAATTAAAAGGTTTTACTCCTTTCGCCATTAAATTTAAAAATATTATTGTACAATTATTACTTAAATTTGTATCATTACATAGTTTTAAAATTTTTGCTATTCGTGGATTTTTTCTTGATATCATTTTCAATTCTTGTTGTCCTATTTTGGGAGTTCCAATTATGTTTTTTATACCTACTATATCACTATGAATAGTAACAGCTTCAAAATCTAATTTTTCAAATCCTTGATATTTTAATATTTTTACAAGCTTTCTACCTATTTCTCTATTCCAACCTACACGTTTTTCTATTTGGCTTATATAGCCTCTACCACTTTTGAATAACATATCTGGATCACTTACACCATAAAGTCCCCTATCAGAGTCTATTATTACAACTATACCACCTGGTTTTAATAGTCTATATACTTCTTTTGCTGCTTCAAATGGATTTTCTAAATGTTGAAATACAAATCTGCAAATTATGAAATCATAGGTGTTTTCAGAAAGACCACTATCTAAAATAGATCCATACTTGAAATTAATTCTTCCTTCCGAATACTTCTTTAATCTTTCCTTTGCTATACTAAGCATATTTTTATCAACTTCTAAATCAGTTATATTTGAATTAGGTAAGTTATCTAATAATAATTCACTATAGACTCCTGTTCCAGAACCTACATCTAATATCTTCATTCCATCTCTTAAACCTAACCATTTTAGAGTTCTAAACTCTTTTTTCCAACCAAGCTTTGCTTGCATTTCAAGTCTATTAATTTCATTATTTAATCCAATAATATTATAAATTGAATTATAACTCACTACATTCCCCTTTTAGTGCTAATTATTCTTTATCTACATGTTATGTTTTTAATAATTAATGTGTTCTTTAATACTTAATAAAAATATATTTTCTATAATATGAATTTCAATAAAATTGGAAATGTTACTAAGAATAATAATGTAGTTATAAAAACAATTATTGCTGAATATTCTACTTCTTTTTCATAGCTTTCAGCTAAAATTGATGTCATTGCAGCTGCCGGCATTGCAGTAAGTACAATCAAAGTCTTAACTACTATAGAATTATCATTTATCACTTTAGATATTATTATAAGAATAATAGGCAATAAAATTAATTTTAAAAATGCACTATAATATATAGTAAAATCCTTTAAATATTTTATAAAATTAGCCTTTGAAAGTATAACTCCTACTATAATCATTGATAAAGGACCTGTTAATGAACCTACTAAATCTAAAGTATTCAAAATTACAGTTGGTAAATTTAAATTAAAAATCATAATTATTAATCCTATAACTACTGCAATAATTGAAGGATTTAAAATAACCTTTTTTATATCTTTAAAACTAACCTTACCTGTATATAACAAAACTCCATAAGTCCATAAAAATATAGTAAAATACATATTAAATATAGATGCATAAATTACTCCTTCAGCTCCAAAAATACTAATTATTACAGGAAATCCTATAAAGCCACAGTTTGAAAAAACATTTGCAAATTGAATTATTACCTTTTTGTCTGATTTTAAAGGTAGAAGTAATAAATATGAAACTATTATTGTTATTAAAATTACTATAGGACTATAATAAAAACATTTTATTATGTTATTTTTAACCTCTTCATTCATATCAAAAATAAAAGATACAATTATCATAGCTGGCAATGTTATTTCTAACAACAAATTAGTTAAACCTTTATTAATTTCTCCTGTAATAATATTTCTCTTACTCCCATAAATACCAACCAAAATTATCAAAAACAATGATATTACACTATTAATTATTACTGATAAATCCATTTTTCATCCCCCTTCATTTCTATATTATTCTAAAACTATCTATAAGAGAAACACTTAACATCTTAATTTTTACAAATTTTTTTATACCAAATATACTCACTTAAAAATTTTAACAAATAAAAATGATAAGTTAAAGAAAACTCTACGTTTTAACTTCAACTTATCATTTAAATTTTTAACTAAAATAATGATAATTGGTTTGTTTCTGACATTCCTTCTAAGCATCCATGATTACTTAAAGTTTCAATTACTGTCTTAGAAACCTTTGATCTCAACCTTAAATCTTCCTTTGAAATAAATTCCCCATCTTTTCTAGCTTCTGCAATAGATTTAGCTGCATTTACTCCAACTCCTTGAAGAGAACTTAGCGGTGGTCTCAATGCATTATCTACAATTTGGAATTTAGTTGCATCTGATTTATATAAATCAACCTTTAGCATTTTAAAACCTCTCTTATACATTTCAAAAGAAAGCTCAAGTACAGTCATTAAACCCTTATCCTTTACTGATGCCGAATTTCCAAGAGCATATAGTTCTTGTAATTTAGCATGTACTGCACTTTCTCCTTTACAAACTAAATCTGCATCAAAATCATCAGCACCTCTTACTGTAAAGTATGTTGCATAATATGCTAAAGGATAATAAACCTTAAAGTAAGCAACTCTAACTGCCATCATAACATATGCAACAGCATGCCCTTTAGGGAACATGTACTTAATTCTTTTACAAGACTCTATATACCAATCTTCAACTTTATTTTCCTTCATTATTTTTTCAAATTCTTCTGTTAAGCCTTTACCTTTTCTTACACTTTCCATTATTGTAAAAGCTGTTTTTGGTGGTACACCTTTATACATAAGGTATACCATGATATCATCTCTTGTTGCAATACAATCTCTAAGTGTAGTGTATCCTTCCTTAATAAAGTATTGAGCATTATTAAGCCAAACGTCTGTACCATGAGATAAGCCAGATATTCTAACTAAATCTGAGAATGTTTGTGGCTGTGTATCAACAAGCATTTGTCTAACGAATTTTGTACCAAACTCAGGAAGTCCATAAGATCCGACTTCACATTCAAGTTCCTCTTTAGTAACTCCTAAAGCTTCTGGTGATGTAAATAAAGACAGTACTTTTTTATCATTAAGTGGAATAGTCTTAGGATCTACTCCAGTTATATCTTGAAGCATTCTAAGTACTGTCGGATCGTCGTGTCCAAGTATATCAAGCTTAAGTAATCTACCTGAAATTGAATGATAATCAAAATGTGTTGTAGTTACATCGGATGTAGAATCATCAGCTGGTCTTTGTATAGGCGTAAAATTATAAACATCTGTATAATTAGGTACAACCATGATACCACCTGGATGTTGTCCTGTAGTTCTTTTAATACCTGTACATCCTATTGTTAATCTTTCGATTTCTGCTTGAGATACCACTATTCCTTTTTGATCTAAATATTTTTTAACAAATCCATATGCAGTTTTTTCAGCCACTGTTCCTATTGTACCTGCCTTAAATACGTATCCTTTACCGAATAAAACTTCTGTATATTTATGAATATCAGCTTGGTTATCTCCTGAAAAGTTTAAGTCGATATCTGGTTCCTTATCCCCTTCAAATCCAAGGAAAGTTTCAAATGGTATATCATGCCCATCCTTAATATATGGCACATGACAATCTGGACAATCCTTATCTTCTAAGTCTGCACCCGAACTTACAGATCCATCTAAAAAGAATATAGATTTTTTACATTTTGGACAAACATAATGAGGTGGAAGTCCGTTAACCTCTGTTATATCTGACATTGTTGCAACGAAAGAAGATCCAACTGATCCTCTAGAACCAACTAAATATCCATCTGAATATGACTTTGCAACTAACTTTTGTGCAATTAGATAAAGTACTGCATACCCATTATTAATGATTGAATTTAATTCTTTATCTAATCTCTTTTGAACTACTTCTGGTAAATTATCACCATAAATAGAGTGAACCTTATTTAAAGTCATATTTCTAATATCATCATCTGCACCTTCAATTTTAGGCGGATAAGTTTCATCTGGAATTGGTTTTAATATATCAATAGAATCTGCTATTGCTTGAGGATTTTTAATTACAACTTCTCTGGCAATATCAGAACCTAAATATGAAAATTCCTTAAGCATTTCTTCTGTTGTCTTAAAATATAGTGGTGGTTGATTATCAGCATCAGCAAATCCTTGCCCTGCCATTATAATTCTTCTAAAAGCTTCATCATACGGCTCTAAGAAGTGAACATCTCCAGTTGCAACTGTAGGCTTATTTATTTCCTTAGCTAAGTTATATATTTTTCTATTTATATCTCTAAGCTCTTCTTCATCTTTAACATTACCTTTTTCAATTAAGTACGCATTATTTGCAATTGGTTGAATTTCTACATAATCATAAAATTCCATTATACTTTTTATTTCATCATCACTTTTACCACCAATTACAGAACGATAAATCTCTCCAGCTTCACAGGCCCCACCTATAATTAAATGTTCTCTCATTTCCATAAGTCTTGACTTCTTAGTTCTTGGTCTTCTAAAGAAATTATCTATATGTGCTTCTGAAACAAGTTTATATAAATCCCTAATACCTTCTTGTGATTTTGCTAACATTATTATGTGATATGTAGGTAATTTCTTAATATCAACCTTTTCTAAGAATACCTTATTTAACTCTGTTAAAGTTTCTATTTCTAATTCTTCTTTAATTTTCTTTATACATATAACTAAAATATCACCTGTTGCCTTTGCATCATCTACTGCTCTATGGTGACTTTCAAGCTTAACACCTAAATGCTTAGCAACTAAATTTAACTTTACGGATTTAAGCTCTGGATATAAAAATCTACAAAGCTGTACAGTATCAACGATGGTATTATTAAACTCTAAACCTAAATCCATGCAGTTTTTTGATATAAAGCTGCAATCAAAACTTGCATTATGAGCTACAACAACTGCATCCCCTATAAATTCTAAAAATCTTGGGAGTACATCATCTATTGCATTTGCATTTGCTACCATATCATCACTTATACCAGTAAGTTCTGTTATATTATATGGTATAGGCCTTCTTGGATTAACAAACTCACTAAAGTTATCAACTATAACTCCATTTTGAATTTTAACTGCACCAATTTCAATTATCTTGTCATTTTTAGATGAAAAACCTGTTGTTTCTATATCAAATACAACATATGTATCATCTAAGCTTTGACCTTTTTCATGTAATGCAAGAGGCACACCATCATCAACTAAATATCCTTCAACACCGTATAAAACCTTTATCTTATTTTTCTTAGCTGCAATTTGTGCATCTGGGAATGCTTGAACCCCACCATGGTCTGTAATTGCTATTGCAGGATGACCCCATTTTGCAGCTCTTTCTACAATTTTACCTACTGGTGTTGTACCATCCATAGCACTCATAGTAGTATGGCAATGAAGCTCAACTCTCTTTTCTTCAGCTCCGTCCATTCTTTCAATTTTCTTCATCTTAAGAATATCTCTGCCCATTATTACAACTTCACGCTGATAAGTATCGTATATAGCTTCTCCTCTTACTTTACAATAAAGGCCTTTCTTAACATTTTCAAGAACTTCATCTTTTTCTTGTTGCTTTAAGAAGCACTTAACTGTAATTGACCCTGTATAATCAGTTATATAGAAAGTTAATATTATCTTACCTGTCTTAGTTTCCATAGTTTCAACTTTAAATACTTCGCCAAGTATAGCAACAAAACCTGAAGTTTCATCTATATCTCTAATTGCAGTTGCCTCAATAGAAATATTTCTACCATATATAGCATTTTCAGCCTTAGGCTCTCTCTTATATGTATTTTCTCGCTTTTCATATGGCTTCTTTTCTTGTGGTTTATTAGCTACTGGTTTAGATTGACTAGCTAACTTTGACTCTGAAGCCATTTCCTTAGCCCTATCTGAAAGTGCCTTAGTTAATAATTCTCTTTCTCTTCTTTCAGCTTCCTTAGGATCAATAACAATTTCCATAGCAGGATCAAATTTAACTTCAATTTTACACGTTATTCCAAACATAGCATTTATGGAATTTTCTAAAGACTTTACTCCATCTTTAGCCTTTAAATGATCTGTTAATTTTTCATAACCATTATAAAGAACTACTTTATTTCCTGTAACTTCTTTTCTACAATTCATTAATAGTGTCTTACAAAGTGGTGTTTTCTTTAAAGTATCAGTAGTGCACTCAATCCAATGATTTTTTATTACTTCCTCTAAAGTAATATCACTGGCATCTCTATAAAAAACTATCTCAACAGTTATTTTTATCATAAGAGTTCTACATATAATATTTTTTATTAGCTCTTCTTCTTCTATAGCTAATTTTTCTTTACCTCTTAAAATGACCTTTAAAATCATACTTTTTCTTAAAAGTTGAAATTTTATTATTTTAAGCTCCTTATCTTCTAAGCTTTCTTGCTTATTTATTTCAAGGGTTAACTTTTTAATAATGTCTTTGCTCATATTCTTCCCCCTTAATTTCAACTAAAATAATCAGCTTTACTATTATATCATAAATTAAAATTACTTAAATAACTTTAATTTATTCCATTTATAATAATAAAAAAACAACCTCAAAACTACTTCTTTATAGCTTGAGGTTATTTAATATCTTAAACTAATTCATTATTTTTTATTCTTTCCATTAAATCTTTAATTTTAATTTCTATAGTTTTTGCTGTCTTAATAAAGTCTTCATCACATTTTCCTGTAGGGTCTTCTAATCCCCAATCTTCAATATGCTTTGCTGGTAAATATGGACATACTACATTACATCCCATTTTTATAACTATATCTACAGTTGGAATATCATTTAATAATTTTGATTTTTGTGTTTCATTCATATCAACATCATATAACTCTTTTATTATTCTTACTGCATCTTGATTTATTTGTGGTTTTGTTTCAGTTCCTGCAGAATAACTTTCAAAAACATCTGATCCATATATTCTCCCTAATGCTTCTGCCATTTGAGATCTACAAGAATTGTGCACACATACAAATGCTACCTTTGGTTTATTCATAACTTTCTCTCTCCTTATATAGATATATATCTATATAGTATAAAGAAATTATATTCATAGTCAATATAGTTTCTTCATATTATTCTTAGTTGCTAAAAATCACTAATAATTTCCTAAGTTAATAATCCCTTTGTAGAAAAAATAATCACTAAATTTTATCTTTTTATATCTACTTAATTAAATATAAAAATAATAAATATCGTATTTTTATTACTTCTACTTACTCTGTAAAGCTAATATTTTTTATTAATCTATCTTCACCTATTATTGTATTTTCAAAAATATTAGTTGCATTTTCTATAAATTCCTTTGGTTCTGCTAAAGCTGGACTAAAATGTGTTAATAAAAGTTCTTTACATCGTCCTTCTTTTGCAATAGTAGCTGCTTCACTAAATGTCATATGTTTATTTTTTATTGCCTTATCTTTATCTAAATCACTTCCATAAGTTCCTTCACAAATAAATAAATTACTTTCTTTAATAAAATCTATCATTTCTTCCTTGGGTCTGCTATCTGTAATTAAACTTAACTTTATTCCTCTTCTTTCATCACCTAAAACCATCTCTCCAGTATACTCTTTACCATCATATACTATCACTTCATCAATCCCACCTTTTTGAAGCTTATTCCATAATATTTTAGGCACTCTATTTTTCTCAGCTTTATCCACAGAAAATTTTCTATCACGTCTAAAATAAAAGCTATATCCTATACATGGTGATGAATGTTCAACTTCTAATGTAGTTAATTTTATTTCTCCTTTTTCTTCTACTACATTTATATTTTCTTTAGTAACATTTAAATTAACCTCTCTTGGATTTTCTATTATATTAATATCGTATGGCAAATACTTTGCTATAACTCTAAGACTATTAACAACTTCAGTAATTCCTTGTGGTCCAATTATAGTTAAAGGCTCCAATCTTCCACTATTTCCTATAGTTGCTAAAATTCCTGGAAGTCCTACAATGTGATCTCCATGGCAATGAGTAATCATAATTACATCTACAGACTTAAACCCCCACCCTACTATTCTCATAGAAACTTGAGTTCCTTCACCACAATCTATAAGTATCTTTCTTCCTTTAAAATTCAAAAGTGTTGCCGATAAATTTCTATAAGGCATAGGCATTCCACCTAAACTACCTAATAAACATAAATCAACCATATTTACACCAACTTTCTACTGTATACTTATTAATATTCCATCCTAAACGTACACCCTGGATAGTTTTTGCATCCTTTAAAGCTACCATATCTATTATGACGTTTCTTTAGCTTTCCTCCACATCTAGGACATCTATTTTTATTTAATCTTTTTTTAGCCTTTTTAACACTTCTTTTAATACTTTTAATATGTACTTTTCTTTCTCTTAAAGAATTTATATTTAATTCTTTAAGCTTTCCATAAATATTATTTACCTCTTCTATAGTAAATTCTCTCTCTTTATTTTTCTTTATAATCCTATTTATTTTATTACAATAAACTACGTCTGTTTCAACATTAATATTTAATTTTGCTCTTTTAGTAAATGCAATTATTGAATTTATCTTTTTATATTTAAGTTCCGGAATTATATTTTTTAATGCTATTATATGACCATTATTTTGCTTTATAGGATTTCTTAGAGTTTCTTTCTTATTAAAAAGTATTTGTATCCAATTGTGGTCATATTCATTTCCTTTAATTATTCCTTTATAGTTTTTAGTTTCTATAACAAATATTCCATAAATTGATATAACTATATGATCTATTTGGGTAGTAGTGTTTGGTGCTTTTAAAAGTATATTATTTATTACCTTATATTTTTTCTTATTTAATTTACTAAGTCTTTTACTTACTATTATTTCCCCTATATAACCTTTAACCTTAGATTTATATACATTTATAATAGTCAGTAAAATTATTAATATTCCAACTAATGCTTTTATCTTCATGTACTTCCTAATCTTTCTATCTGATTTGATAATATTATTTTGCCATCTTCCATAGTTATTGTAAATATTTTATTTTTTCGTTGCTAACGCAACAATGTTATGATAAAATTCATTTCGTTGCTAACGCAACAATATTTAAAGGAAGGTGAAAATATGTCTAAAACAAATAATCAAGACACTCTTGGTAATGAAAGTATTTTAAAACTTTTAATTAAATTTTCAATTCCAGCCATAGTTGGTATGATAGTAAATATGCTTTATAACGTAATAGATAGAATTTACATCGGTAATATACCTAATATTGGTGGACTAGCTATAACTGGTGTAGGTATAACTATGCCATTAACTACAATAATAACTGCATTTGGTATGCTAATTGGTATTGGAACATGTGCTAATATATCTATTGCATATGGTAAGAAGAACAAAACTGAAGCTGAAAGTTTCTTAGGAAATGGTGTAGCACTTATAATTATCATTAGTATCTTAATTGCTATACTTGGTAATATATTTGCTAAACCACTTTTAACTTTATTTGGTGCAAGTGAAAATACATTACCTTATGCATTAGCATATATAACTCCATTGTTTACAGGAACAATTTGTAATTTATTTGCATTTGGTTTAAATAACTCTATACGTTCAGATGGTAATCCTAAGCTTAGTATGCTTACTATGATTATTGGTGCAACTATAAACTTACTGTTAGACCCTATTTTTATCTTTGGCTTAAATTTAGGAATAAAAGGTGCAGCCTATGCTACTATTTTATCGCAATTTATAGCTAGTTGTTGGGTTTTACATTACTTTACAAAAAGCAAAAAATCTTCTATAAATATCACATTACCTAAAATGAAATTAAAAAAACATATAGTTAATTCAATATTAATGATAGGCTTATCACCATTTTTAATGCAAATAGCTAGCAGTATCGTTTCTGTTCTTGCAAATAAAGCTTTAATGACTTATGGTGGAGATTTAGCAATTGGAGCTATGGCTATAATAACTTCTATTTATTCAATATTCATAATGCCTATATATGGGTTAAATCAAGGTACTCAGCCAATTATAGGATATAATTATGGTGCAAAAAAATATGATCGTGTAAGAAAAACTTATATTTATGGTTTAACTTGCTGTACGATTATACTAGTATTAAGTGCTATCTTTATTCAATTATTTCCTGAAAAAGCTGTTGGAATGTTCAATAACGATCCACTCCTTACAAATATAACCATATCAGGAATGAAGCTTTATCTTTTATCAATGCCTATAATAGGAATTCAAATGACTGCTTCAAATTATTATCAAGCTGTTGGTAAAGCGAAAAAGGCAATGTTTATAAGCTTAACAAGACAAATAATCTTTTTAATCCCTGCATTTTTAATATTCCCTAAATTATTTGGGCTTACTGGAGTTTGGCTTGCTGGACCTATTGCAGATTTTTTAGCTATATTACTTTCAGGAATTGTTATATTTAGAGAAATGACCTCATTAAAAAATCTCTCTACTGAAGAATCTGATCTAAACACTAAGAAATCTGTTGCATAATAATTAAATTAATATTTCATAATACAATTATTAATTGTATTATAATATAGATTTTTATTTAATTAACATGTTAAAATATCAGTATATATTTTAATAATCGAAAGAAAAGGTAATATATTTATGAATTTATATGATAATGAAACTGTATCAAAATATTTAAGCTTTTTTCATAAAATAGGTGTGAGTTTTTTATCAAATGCTTATGAAAAATATGAAATAGGTGTTGGACAGTATCAATTTTTAATTCAACTTTATTTAAATGATGGTCTATCTCATGATGCTTTAACTGAAAAGGTATCTGTAGATAAAGCTACTACTACAAGAGCCATAAAAAAACTACAAGAATCTGGCTATGTAAAGCTAGAACTTCACGAAAAGGATAAAAGAAAATATCATATATACCTTACAGAAAAAGCAACGTCACTAAAAAATGAAATTTTTGATGTTTATTATTTATGGGAAGAAGAATTAGTTAAATCTCTTTCTGAAGAAGAAGTAAAAACATTACTTTCATTATTTAAAAAAATGTATGAAAATGGTCTGGATAAATTCTTAGTAAAATAAAAAATTAGAGAGCAAGATATAACTTGCTCTCTGTCTTTATATACATATATTTTTCATACATACCTTCTTCAATTATAATTTCAAATTCTAATACAACTATATTTAATACTCACCTCTTTCTTACTTCTCCCTTTAGTTTAATTATTTTTTACTTTTCAATAATATAATTCTCAAATAGTAAATTTACTCTATACTATATATTCATACTTACTCATTAATCTTTATACCAATTATTTTTAAATTTGTGTTGACATATTAAATTCAAAGTTGTATCCTTAATATAACAATTAAGTTAATAAATTCTGTGAAGAGAAAAGTAAGTCTTATATTTGTTCTACAGAGAGTTGGTATTTTGCTGCAAACCAATGTTCAATGTATTACTGAAAATCATCTCGGAGAAGCAGTACTGAACTTTTTAGTAAGTATTGCCGGAGTCTTTCCCGTTAAAAGAAAATCGTATTGTTTGATATGTAACTAAGTGCTATAAGGGATTTTTATAATCTTTTTATAGAATTAGGGTGGTAACGCGGTTAATTCCGTCCCTTGTTTTTAAGGGACGGATTTTTTTTATTCAAATTTATTAATTTAATTAAGTTTTTCACAAAAAGGGGGCAACGTTATGAGTATAGAAAGCGACATAGATATTAAAATAAGAAATTTAAAATCAGATTAAATCATACTACTTGTTATACATTATTGTTAATATTTACTTTAATAAACATATAAATGCTATTTTGTATAACAAATAAATTAAAAATACTGGGGGCAAAATTATGAAAAACTTATCAAAAAAAGATTTATTATTAGTAAGCTTAATGCTTTTCTCATTATTCTTTGGAGCTGGAAATTTAATCTTTCCACCATTTTTAGGGCAATCTGCTGGAAATAAAACTTGGGTAGCTATGGCTGGATTCCTTATAACAGCAGTAGGCTTTCCAATCTTAGGAGTTGTTGCTGTTGCTAAATCTAACGGATTATACAATTTAGCAAAAAAAGTTAATCCTATATTTGCACTAATTTTTACAACATTAATATATTTATCAATAGGACCTGGACTTGGAATTCCAAGAGCTGGTAGCTTACCTTTTGAAATGGCTGTAGCACCTTATTTACCACAAGGCATGTCAAGAACTTTAGCATTATTTTTATTTACTTTAGTTTTCTTTGCTGTGGCTTACTGGCTTTCATTATCACCATCAAAGTTAGTTGATAGAATGGGTAAAGTTTTAACTCCTACTCTTCTATTTTTAATTGCTATAATTTTTATATCTTCATTATTTAGCCCATTAGGCTCTTATGGAAATACTGCAACTGAATATGTTGCTAATCCATTTTTAAAAGGATTTTTAGAAGGTTACTTAACTATGGATACAATTGCTGCATTAAACTTTGGTATTGTTATCTCACTTACTATAAAATCTAGAGGAATAAAAGATGAAAATTCAGTAATTTCATCCTCCATAAAAGCTGGACTTATGGCTGGTTTACTATTAATTGTTATTTATTCAATGCTTGCTCACCTTGGTGCAACTAGTGGTAATTTATATGGTTCAACTTCAAATGGTGCAGAAACCTTGACCAATGTAATGTCTCACATTTTTGGTGCTCCTGGACTAGTATTACTAGCTGTGGTATTTACTTTAGCTTGTTTAACAACATCTGTCGGACTTATAACTTCTTGTAGCCAATACTTTGGTAGTTTAACAAGTAGGATTTCTTATAAAAACTGGGTAAGAATTTTAGTCCTTTCAAGTATGTCTCTTGCTAATATGGGGTTAAATAAAATACTATCTATTTCAGTTCCTATATTGAATGGAATTTATCCAATTGCAATCATGCTTATAGTTCTTGGAATCCTAAATAAATATTTTAAAGATAACTCTACTATATATAAATTAACTATTTTATTTACAGGAGTTGTTAGTTTTTTAGATGCTCTATCTCAACTTGGATTGAATATTGACTTTTTAAATAAATTATTATACAAACTTCCACTTTATTCTCAAGGTCTTTGCTGGCTTGTACCTGCTTTAATTGGATTATTATTAGGGGTTATACTTTGTTTATTTAGAGAAAAATTATCACCTTCAAAATTAAAATCTACTTTAAATTAATATAAATTAAATGGCAAGTAAAAAAAACTTTTGATAATTTTTTATATACATTATCAATTTTACTTCTAACTTGCCATTTATCACTTCTAATTTTAACTAAATAAATTTATATTTAACTTTTAATTTTATTTTATCATTAGCCAATATACCATTTCACTAGAAAGTTCAAATCCTAGTTTTTTTTGAAGCTTAATGGATTTTTCATTATTAACTTTAACTTGTCCATAAGGTATTCTACTTTGCTGTAATGCTAAATTAGTTGCAGGTTTTTGTAATAATGCTCCAATCCCATTCTTTCTATACTGTGGTAATACTTCTAATATTCCCATGGAACCCTCTTCATGTGTTCCAATAAAACCGACTAATTTTTCATTAATAAAAGCACCTAACATAGTATTAGTATTAATTCTCTCCTTTATATATTTAATATCTACAGTATTTTTACTTGAATAATTATTAAATATACTTTCTACATATTCTTCATTAAGAATTTTTACATTAATACTACTTTCTTCAATATTAAAAGGTTTATTTTTTGTATAAACACTCTGATAACAACTCATTTCATCATAAACATTAAATCTTTCTTTTAAATAATTACAATAAAAATATTGATGAATAACTAGCATTTCAACACCTTTAGGTATTTTATCTATTAAAGCCTTTGCTGTTTCCATATTAAAAGCTGTTAACATTATTAATGCCTCTTCTTTATCAGATATTAAAACTCCACCTTCAATATACTCAATTATTTTATACTCATTATTCTTAATACATTCTATCATATCAACATGAAGTAAATACTCTTTATATAAAAATTCTAAAACTTTTTCTATAGCTATCACCTCTCATAAGATTTTCACAATATCCTTTGATTTTCATACCTATTACAAAGTTATTACTTTTCTTTTAATTATAAACTATAATTAAAAGAAAAAATATGTTTAATACAAAATAAAGCCATAGGATTATCTATGGCTTAGAATACAAATTATTTCTATATAAAATTAAACTTTTTATAAAAACTCTTCCTCTACATCAAAATTATCTCCACCACTTAAATTCTCTTGTAAATTTATATTTTCTAAATCTCTAAAACTGTCTAACTCACTTAAATCTTCTTGTGAATTTATATTTTCTGAATCCCTAAAACTATCTAACTCACTTAAACTACCTATTTCACTTATACTATCAGTATTAACTAATTCTTCTGTAGAGTTTAAACAATCTATATACTCAAAGAAATTTATATTATTTTCGCAATTTGTATTACTTTCACACTCTGTGTTATTTAAAGATTCTGTGTTATTTAAAGATTCTGTGTTATTTGAAGTTTTAATACACTCTTCATATCTTAATTCTAATATACATCCTTTTTCTTTAGCTTCAATTGATTTATCAATCATATTTAATGCATTTTTTAATGAACATACAGCCCTCTCAATATATTCTTCTGAAAGATCAAACTGCTCATTAGCACTATCTTTTAATTCTTTACAGCTATTACTGTTTGTATTGCATACATTTCCGCAAATATCCTCACGCAAAATCTTTTCTGCTACACGCTTACATGCTCTTGCCTGATCATAAGTTCTACTTGCATTACATAATGTTTTAATGGCCTCAATAATTTCTTTCCTTGCTGTTTTATTAAGCAATTCCTCACTCTTATCAAATAACCTTTCTGAAAGTCTAATTAAAAGATTATACTTTTGTACAGTTCTAATTAAGTTTTTCTTATTGCAATTACAACAACTCATTCTATCTCCTCCTTTGTAAATAAAATCATTTATACTATTTATTATATGGAGATACATGTAAGCTGTTATTTATTTTAATACATTCTTAATAATATCAAGATTAACTATATCTACATCAGTAATATATTCCTCAATAATATACTTAGCTAAATTAATCCAACCTGTACATTTATCAAGTATTATAGAATCGCTAGATACAACATAATCCATATTTTCAAGTTCTTTATCAGGATTTTGAACAATATAAACATTAGTATTACAATTCCATCTTGTACTTGCTTCTAATATGTTTGTTTTAAGTTTTCCAGAATTAGATACAGGCTTATCTATATAAAAATTAACACCTCTTAACTTTAAATCCTCAAATGCTTTTTCTAAAATCTCTAATACAATATATGTTTTATCAATTAATCTATACGTACCCCTAAGACCAGCTAAATCTCTAATTGTTCCATCCATACATCTTATTAAAAGCCCCTTAGATAATGCCACTTCTAATGTAATTATAAAATTAAACGCATCAATGTTAATATCTTTTCCGCTTAATTCATCAATCTTATATTCCTTAGCTTTTCTTAAAGTTAAATTTTTAATTGCACAACTTGCTCTTTGAATTGCTATACGTTGTCTTGATGAAAACTGATACCTTCCCCCCACAAGCTCCATAATACTCGATATATAATATCCTCTATCTAATAACCATACAACCTCTTCTTCTGCTTTCCTTAACATATATATATTTTCAATTGAAAAAAATCTATTATCTTTGGAATCTGTACCTCTTACTGTAATTTTCTTTTGATTTTCCTTCTCCATACTTATTACCTACCTTATTATACTTATATAAGGTTATTATATCCCAAACAAAACTATTACTTTAATTATTATTAAAATTAATTATATGCTACTTACCTTAATAAATTTTTCGTATACTATAAATAAGAGAATCAAAATGATTCCCTTATTTATAGATTATTTCTTATAAATTTTGCATTTTTATTAAACTATATTCCTTTCAAAACTAATAAACCTGCTTCCTTGGAAAGATAAAATTCCATTATCACCTTCAGCTATTAATCCATATTTAGTCGATGGAACCCTAAGTTCTATCCTTTCCCTATTACTAAACTCAAATGTAATATAATACGTTGTAGAACTAGAGCTAGTATGAGTGTTGTTATTATGATGATGGGTAGTATGTCCCCTCTTTGCAACTACTATAGCATCTACTGGTATTATTGGCTGCTTATTATTATAGCTCCATTCTTTTATTCCTTTAAAAATACTAATAATTATTACTCCTACAATTAAAATAAACATTATAGGAAATATAATTGAGAATATATCGCCAAACCACATATTTATCATCCTCCTAAGCAGTTGTTCTTTTTAAAATATATATGTAATGTTTTGTGGTTCATAATATGATAATCCATGAGCTTTTACCATAGATTGAACCAAATCATTTAAATACTCAGCATCTTCTATCATGCACCCTATTATTACAAAACCTTTTCCTTTATCTGCTGTTATATTAAGCTTTTTTGAAATTAAATCTTCATAAAACTCATCAATTATATCTATATCACCAACTAATGTAGTATTACCTTCACATAACATTTCATATAAAACTTGTGCTCCTGCTGCACTAGATACTGCATCACTATTCCATACTGCACAATACCAATCCATAATTTTCTCCTCCATATATTTCTTTTTTCAAACCTTCTAAAAAAATTTCTACTAACTATTGAATATAAATCTATAAATCATCCTCCAAATATATGTTAAAATTACATTAATTATAGAAAATAAAATAGCTAACATTAAAAACATAAGTATATAAGTATTTATAATACAACCTATTTTTAATAATTTCTCTGGACTAAAACCTAAAAATACCATAACTACGTTTACTATAAATATAAGTATAAAAACACTAGGTAATCCTTTTAAAGCCCCCTTTACATCAGCAGAACTTAATGACCTATGTGATGCCACAGACATTGCTAAAAATATAAATATCCAAAATTGTATCTTTGAAAAATTATCTCTTGCAAAAATTATTGTAATCATATCAAAACTTGTTTTCATTATTATAGAAATAAACTCTAAGCTAAAAACTCCAATTTCTTTACTTATATCTAAAGAATATTTAATTATTTCTAGTAATTGAAAATACGTATTTGGTATTAATAACTTCAATATTACAAAAAGGAATAAAGTTCCTCCTATTATAGGTGCTATACCTACTAAAAATAAAAACATCCTATGTATAATATTACTCTTATTATATGAATAATTTACATATCCGAGCCTTCCATCAGTATACCCTTTAATAGGTCTAAATAGCTTTACTTCTGTTGGTTTCATTCCACCTAATAAAACAAAAATTAAATGACTTAATTCATGAATTACTACTCCCAATCCAGTAATTATAATACCTTTATATCCTATTCCTATATATATGTTTTTTATAGCCTGTCTCTCAAATATCTCTATTAAAAATCCTACAATAGTTATGCAAATCAAAGTATAACATAAAGTTACAAATGAATTTTTAATCACTTCAAAAACTATATTCATTACTTCTCCCCTAAATATTTTTATAGTACTCTTTAAAATTATATCAAACAAACAAAATTTATCCAATCTAAATCCCATAGTAACAAAATGGTACAAATTTATTCTTATTTGACTATAATATCTATTAGTGATAAAATACATAGCATACTATGTATTCAAGGAGAAGAAAAAATGAGTGACTTTAATCCTAGAGATCATGTTGGTCTTTTAATTAAATTTCTTAATGGAAGGATTTCAAATAAAGTTAATAAAAATCTTTTACAATTTAATTTAACTGGCGTTCAACATGAAATATTATGCTTCATTGATAGAAATGAACGAAAAAGAGATGTTTTTCAAAAGGATATAGAAAAATGCTTAAAGCTAACTAATCCTACAGTAACTGGTATAGTAAAAAGATTAGAAGAAAAAAAATTGATAGTTAGATGTCCAAGCACTGATGATGCAAGATATAAATGTCTACATTTAACTAAACAAGGTCAAGAAGTTATTTGTAAAAGCCTTAAATTTGGAGCAACTCATATTGAAGGTAAATTAACCGAAGGAATGACAGATGAAGAGATTAAAATGTTTAAGTATTTATTAAATAAGTCACTAGATAATATGGAATAATACTATTATTCATTTTTAATACAATATATAGTCTACTATGTATTTAAAATTAATGTAAAAACATGAATATTACTGTAATAAATATCTACTACAGTAACAGTAGTGTTTTATATAAATAAAAATTTTATAAAGAGGTGAAATCATGATAAAAAAACTACTTCCGTATATGAAGAAATATAAAACGCCTTTAATATTAGCAGTTTTATGTGCTGCTTTAGAAGCTATTTTTGAATTATTAATTCCATTAGTAATGGCTCAAATAGTTGACGTTGGTATTTCTGCTGGAGATACGGGCTACACAATAAAAATGGGACTACTAATGGTTGTTATGGCAATGATATCACTAGCTTTTGGCCTTGGGCTGTCAAAATTTTCAGCACAAGCTGGACAAGGCTTTGGTTCAGAACTTAGACAAGCTGAATATGAAAAAATTCAAACTTTTTCATTTAAAAATATTGAAAGGTTCAGCACATCCTCATTAATTACTCGTTTAACTACAGATATTACAATGATACAAAATTCTCTTACAATGGGAATTAAACTTTTAGTTAGAGCTCCTATGATGCTTATAGTTGCTTGTATATTATCTATTACAATTAGTTCTAAGCTAGCAATGATATTCTTAGTATCTATGCCAGTTCTTATTATTTCAATTGGACTTATAATAAAAAATGTTAAACCAAGATTTGAATCAATGCAAAAGAAAATTGATAATCTTAATACTACTGTTCAAGAAAATTTAATTGGTATTAGAGTTGTTAAATCTTTTGTAAGACGTAATAAGGAAAAAGAAAAATTCAAAGTAAGTAATGATGATTTATTACAAGCTTCTGAAGGTGCTTTTGGTATAGTTGTTCTAAATATGCCAATTATGCAAGCTGTTGTTTTTGCTAGTGTTATAGGTATTCTTTGGTTTGGTGGAAATATGGTTTACGCAGGATCATTAACAGTTGGTAAACTTACAAGCTTTATGACTTACTCTTTCCAAATATTAATGTCTCTTATGATGCTTTCAATGGTTCTTATGATGATGTCTAGAGCTGTTGCATCAGCACAACGTATAATTGAAGTTTTAGAAGAAGAATCTGATATTAAAGACCCAGTAAATCCAATAACTAAAGTTAAAGATGGATCTATTGAATTTAGAAATGTTAATTTTAAATACGAAGATGATAGTGATGAAAATAACTTAGAAAACATCAATATCACTATTAAAGCTGGTGAAACTGTTGGTATAATAGGTAGCACTGGTTCCGGTAAATCAAGTTTAGTTCAACTTATTCCAAGATTATATGACACAACTACTGGAGAAGTTTTTGTTGGTGGAGTTAATGTTAAAGACTATCATTTAGAAACATTAAGAAACGAAGTTGCAATGGTTCTTCAAAAGAACACTTTATTCTCTGGAACTATAAAAGAAAATCTTATGTGGGGTAATGCAAATGCAACAGATGCTGAAATTGAAGCTGCTGCATCCTCTGCTTGTGTAGATGAATTTATAGATAGACTTCCTGGTAGATATGATATGCATCTAGAACAAGGTGGTGTTAATGTATCTGGTGGTCAAAAGCAAAGACTTTGTATAGCGAGAGCTATATTAAAACAACCTAAAGTATTAATCTTAGATGATAGTACAAGTGCTGTTGATACTGCAACTGATGCTAAGATTAGGAAAGCCTTTGCAGAAGATTTAAAAAATACTACTAAGATAATAATTGCTCAAAGAGTTAATTCAGTATCTACTGCTGATAAGATTATCGTTATGGATGATGGTAAAATAAGTGCTATTGGTACTCATGATGAATTAATTGAAAATAGCGAAATCTATAAAGATGTTTACAAATCTCAACAAGAAGGGGTGGGTTTACGTGAGTAAGGAAAAAATTAAGCCTAAAAATATTTCTCATGGAATGCCAGGTAAAGGTGGTAAAAAACCAGGACCTCCGAAGCCTAAAAATATGAAAAAGACAATTAAAACTTTAATGCACTATGTAGGTAAATATAAATTACTTCTATTATTCGTAATGATTTTAATAGTAATAAATTCCTTTGCAATGATTGCAGGTTCATACTTCCTAAAACCACTAGTAAATAATTATATATTACCTGGTGACTTTGCAGGTCTTGCTAAAATGTTAGTATTGCTTGGAACAATTTTTGCTTTAGGTGCACTTGCTTCTTATGGATATTCAAGAATAATGGTTCATATTTCACAAAATACAATAAGTAATATAAGAACAGATTTATTTAATAAGATGCAAGAACTTCCTATTAAATATTTCAATAGAAATACTCATGGTGACTTAATGAGTTTATATACTAATGACATAGATAATATCGGTGAAGCTTTAAATAATAGTTTTACAAATATTTTATCTTCTGGACTTACATTTATGGGAACTATAATAATGATGGTTGTTTTAAGTCCAATCTTAAGTGTAATTACCATTGCCTTCTTAAGTTTAATGATATTTATTATTAGTAAAGTTGGTGGAAAAAGTAAGTACTACTTTGGCATGCAACAAAAAAATATTGGTAAATTAAATGGTTATATCGAAGAAATGATAGAAGGACAAAAGGTTATTAAGGTATTCTGTCATGAAGATAAAGCAATTGAAGACTTTAGAGTTCATAATGAAGAGTTAAGAAAGGCTTCTACTGGCGCTCAAACATTTGGTGGATTTATGATGCCAATGCTTGGTAATCTTTCTCATATGAATTATGCTGTTACATGCTGCGTTGGTGGATTAATGACTATAGGTGGAGCATTTGACCTTGGTTCTTTAGTTTCTTATCTACAATATACAAAACAAGTTTCTAACCCAATTGCTCAAGTTTCTCAACAAGTTAACATGATATTAGCTGCCCTTGCTGGTGCTGAAAGAATATTTGCTGCTTTAGATGAAGAAGTTGAAGTTGATGAAGGTGAAGTTACTTTAACAAGAGTAGAAATCAAAGAAAATGGTGAATTAGTAGAAACTGAAAAATATACAGGCCACTGGGCTTGGAAGATTCCTGCAGCATTAGCCTCAAAATTAAGAGATAGTGAAGATAAGGAAGCTTGCGCTGATTTAGCTAATGATAACTTAAAAGCTCCTGCATTAAAAGAGCTTACTGGTGATGTTAGATTTAAAAATGTTGTATTTGGTTACAATGAAGAAAAAATAGTATTAAAGGATATTAGTTTATTTGCAAAACCTGGACAAAAAATTGCCTTTGTTGGTTCAACAGGTGCAGGTAAAACTACAATAACTAATTTAATAAATAGATTCTATGAAATAAATTCTGGTACAATAACTTATGATGGAATAGATATTAAGGATATTAAAAAGGATGATTTAAGAAGATCATTAGGAATAGTTCTTCAAGATACTCATCTTTTCACCGGAACTATAGCTGATAACATCAGATATGGTAACTTAAAGGCTACCGATGAAGAAGTTAAAGAAGCAGCTAAACTTGCAAATGCACATACATTTATTAAACACTTACCTCATGGATATAATACAGTTATTACTGGAGATGGTGAAGGTTTATCACAAGGTCAAAGACAATTATTAGCTATAGCAAGAGCTGCAATTGCAAATCCTCCAGTATTAATAATGGATGAAGCTACAAGTTCAATAGATACAAGAACTGAAAAACTTATTGCCGAAGGTATGGACAAACTAATGGAAGGAAGAACTGTTTTCGTAATTGCACACAGACTTTCTACTATTAAAAATTCTAAAGCAATAATGGTTCTTGAACAAGGTGAAATAATTGAAAGAGGAGATCACGATTCTCTATTAGAAGAAAAAGGTAGATACTATCAATTATATACTGGTAAATCTGAATTATCATAATATATATATCCTTATATAAAAATATAATTTAATTAGTATATATATTCTAAAAGAAATAGCACTAAGTAATATTAAAGCTCATTACTTGGTGCTATTATTATATTGGGGGAATAAATTATTTATACTCTGATATGCATATATCTAAAAAATTATAGCTCCGGTTTCATTAACCACTCATATACTGCATAGAATACATCGAGATCTCTACCTTGTAAACTTGAAAGTTTTGAATAATTTCCTGCCTCTATTAAATCATTTATCTCAACAACTAATCCTTTCAAACTCTCTACTTGTTCTAATATATCTGTATACTTACCTTTATCTAACCCATCAAAAGTATCATCTAATGTTTTTATTAAATCATCAGAGATTTTATCAATATCAGTTGTACTTAATCCTATCTTTTCATAATTAATAATAGTATTTGCTTCTAAAATTACGTTGCTAATAGCATCAACAAATCCTCTATCTACTAATTGAGTGTATAGCTTTGCTTCCTCAGTTAAAGATTCTACATCTGCCTCTTTAAGTTGTCCATTAACTATTCTATAACTATATGAATATCCCATTTCATCAGTTATATCTTCAAATTTAATTTCTCCTACAACTTCTACTGCTAAATCTGAAAACTCAATTTTCTTTCCTTCTTTAGGATATACAGCCATAGTATTAACAAGTTGATTAGTATTAGGTAAACAATATACACAACTTTGATATGGCATATTCATTAGATATATCATTGAGCCATCTAAAGGTGAACTTTGAGCCATAAATCCTGTAATTTTAACCTTTGTTCCATCTAACTTGCGTAACTCTTCTACATCTATCATATCCTTAAATCTTATTTCTGTAACTGTTCCTGATGCCTGATTTATACTTTTTGAATCACTATTCTTATTACATCCTACTAATAATAAACAAATTGTAACTATCATTAAAATAAACTTTTTCATACTTTATTAATTCCCCTTTTTAGTTCTAATATAGGTATATAAAATTGTTGAAATCATTATAATTCCTATATAACTTAATGTAATATAAATTTCATTTGGATAAATCTTAGTTACATCTAAAACAATTCCTAATTGTGATGAAATATTGTTTGCAATTTTTAATACAAACTTATTTATCACTAATGATGCTACTATACTTATTGATACTAATATTCCTGTTTGCCATATGACATAACTATATATCTTTGATTTTTTCATTCCTAAAAATCCAAATAAATTTATATCTCTTTTCAAATTAATAAGCATTAAAAAGCTCATTACACAAGTTAAAAGTATTGCTAATATTATTATGATTCCACATAATAATAAAGCTACTTGTTTGCTCATATCTATATTTCCAACTAATTTTCTTAAAACTTTTGTTGTATTTATAACTTGTATATCTGCATTTTCATTAAAATCAGCCTCTAATTTATTTGCTATAGACATATTGCCTGTTTTTATTAATAATGAAGTATATCCAGCAACTTCTTCATGTTCATGATCTTCTTCATAATGAATATCATAACTATACTCTTTATTCTGACTATGACTTTCATTATCATATTCAAGTTCTTCTGTAGATATACCTTCATTTTCATCATCTTCACTATGCTCATGAGAAGCATGTACACTTTCTACATTAGTAAAGCAAGTATTATCATAAGATGTATTTGTTACTTTTAGTATACCTACTACTGTATATGGACTATGGTAATGCTGCTCTGATAAAGCACTAGTCCCATGAGCTGTTATTAAGCTATCTCCAATTTTAAGGTTATAGTCTTTAGCTACATTACCTCCTATAACAATTTCAAAATTATTGGCAAATAAATTACCTTCTTCTAACTGATACTCTTCTAATAAATCACTAGTAGTTCCAACTATTCTACTGTCTCTATAATAATCAGCTATAGCTAGGGGAATTATTTTTGCTAAATCATATTCTTCAGATATTTTATTAAGATATTTACTATCTACTGTTCCTAGAGGATCATCTGAAAAGAATAAACTTGACATAACTAATTGTGTATCGCTTCCTTTTGGTCCAACTATTATATCATATTTTTTATCAACTTGATAAAATCCCTCTTCTATTTGTGAACTAATATTAATAGCTAACATACTTATAGATACTGCAATAAATATAGCTAAACTAAATAAAATACTTATTGTTTTTTTGCTTAATAAAGATTTTATAGAATACTTTATCATTAGTTTATACCTCCAATACTCATCTTAGTAAAATCTTCATAATGAATAACTTTATCAAAATACGAGGTTAAACGTTCATCATGTGTAACTACTATTAAAGTACTTTTAGTTTTTTTATGCAATTCTATAAGAAGCTTTATAATTTCATTTGCTAATGCTTGATTTAATGAACCAGTAGGCTCATCACATAAAATTATTTTTCCTTTTTGTAAGAGTGCCCTTGCAATACAAACTCTTTGCTTTTCTCCACCTGATAATGTACTTACCTTTTGTTTTAACTTTTTTGATAATCCAACAAGTTTTATCGCCTCTTCTATAGAAATATTAGTACTTTTTACATGATTTATTATATTTAAATTATCGTAAACAGTAAAATTATCAAATAAATTAAACTCCTGTGATACATAGCTAATATTATTTCTTCTATACTCTTGCAATTTATCTTTTGGTAAAGCTTCTAACCTATATTTAATATTTTCTATGGTTGCTTGTACATTACCTCCATCAGCCTTTATATTTCCACTTAATAAATTTAATAATGTTGATTTACCACATCCTGATGGTCCAAGTAATACATAAGATGTGTTATCTTCAAAAATTATATCTTTAAACTTTATTTCATTATCTTCGAATATTTTTACAACATGCTTTATTTCTATCATTTAACTTTTCTCCTTTTGAATTATTTATTTTCTCATAAAATTAACTTATTTTATTTTTTAAAATTCAAATAGAGTTAACTATTTTAAAATCAAAAAATAATTCAAAAGGATTTTAAATATCTAACCGCACCTTAAGGGATACTAATGTATTATTATAAAAATACTTATTAACTAATATTAAAATAAATGCTATTATTGCTATATTAAAAAGATTATTAATATTAAAGAAACTAAGTGAAATCCCATATTTATTTATGTGGACTATACAATCATTTATTTCAATACATATTTTACAATTTTCATGTGTACAATTATGATAGGCATTAGATACACTATATCCTATATTAATTAAAATATTAAATAATATGAAAGTTGCTATTAACATAGCTATTAACCGATTATTATTAGTTTTTTTAATAACCTTTTTAAATTCATATTTATTTTTAATATAATTCACCACTATCCTCCTTTCCAACATTTGCATTTATAAATACAGATATAATTTTACACTAATACTAATTTTTTCACCAATATTAAATTTACTTTTTTAGATTCCAGTAAGTATAATTCATTTAAAAATCACATATAAAATATATTAAATATTCAATAAAACAAAAAGCAGTAAATTAGAGAATGAAACTTTTAAGTAATTCAGATCTACTCTTTATAAGTTCTTCCTAAACCTACTACTCTTTATTTTAGACTTTTCATTATTTTATACTGCTACTTCTTCCACTTTATTTAATTTCGGCAATTCTATTACCCTATCACAAACTCTTTTAGCTAATTCCATATTATGAGTAACTACAAGCATCCCAAATTCATTTTTCTTGGAAATCTTTAAAAGAAAATTCCATATTTGTGCTTGAGTTATTACATCAAGCATTGTGCTTATTTCATCACAAACTAAAAATTTAGTTTCTGGACTTAAAACTCTTGCTATACAAAACCTCTGTAACTCTCCACCAGATAATTCACTTGGCCACCTGCTAAGCCATGACTTCTCTATGCCCATTTCACTTAAAATATTATCATCTATCTTAAATGCCTCATTTAAGATTTTACTCATTTTCCACCTTGGATTAACTGACTTTTCAGGATGCTGATAAATCATTTGAATTGGGCAATATCCCTTTTCAGGAATTGGTTTACCATCCCATAAAATTTCACCTTTTTCAGGTTTTATATATCCCGATATTATCTTAGATAAGGTACTTTTTCCATAACCTGATGGACCGACTAAAGCAACCCGTTCTTTAGAGTCTATAGTAAAGCTAACATTTTCAAGTATCCAAGGAGAATTTTTGTTGTATCGATAACTTATATTTTTTACCTCAAGTAGCATTAATACATCTCACCTCTCCACCTCTTAATCTTCTCATTTCAATAGCTTTATTACAAGCTTCAGACCTTATAGGGCATCTATCCCCAAATAAACAACCTGTTGGTAAATTTCCAGCATAGGGTTGAAATCCTGGTATAGCTTTAAATTTATTTTGTGGAAGTGCATCAATAAAAGCTTTGCTATATGGATGTCTTAAAAACTCCTTACCTTTTATAAAATCATATACTTTTGCAATTTCAACTATTGTTCCTGAATAAAAAACAGCTATTCTATCAGCAACATTTAATGCTAAATCTACATCATGAGTAATTAACAAAACCCCACAACCACTATTTGCAATTTCTCTAAAGTGTTTTAATGTATCCATAGCTAATTCTAAATTTAAACCTGGAGTTGGTTCATCTGCTATAATTAATTTTACATTATTCATTACAGCTGTTGCTATTAATACTCTTCTTGCCATACCTCCTGATAATTGAAAAGGATATTTATCTGCAACATTATCGTCTAAATCATATTTTTTAAATACCTCTCTTTGTTTTTCTTTATTACCATTAATTCCAATAACCTGTTTTCCGATTTTCATTAACGGATCTAAAAATTCTATTGATTGAGGTATAAACGCTATATCCTTCCCTCTAATCTTTTTTAAATATTTTTCTGTTAGATTTTCTTCACAAAACTTTATATTGCCCTTTACTTTTGCATTACCAGGAAGTATTCCCATTATTGCATGAGCTAGAAGACTTTTACCTGAACCACTAGAACCTACTACTGCTACTATTTCTCCCTTTTTTACATTTATGCTTAATTCATGAATAACTTCTAAATCATTTTTATTTAATCCTTTATCATACATGCTAAAGGCTACTGATAAATTTTCTACTTCTAATACTTTTTCATTTTCTTCTAATACCATTATATTATCCTTCATATAATCCTCCTTTGCATTAATTTACTGATTTCCACTACTTGGATTAATTAACAGCTTAAGATTTTCCCCAATTACATCAAATAGTAATACAACACTTAATAACATAAGTCCTGGAAATAATGCAAGCCACCATTTACCTGTTGCAATATGCTTCATTGCTTCTGATAAAATAACACCAATAGCAGGAACCTCTGCTGGCAGTCCAAACCCCAAAAATGTTATAGAGGCTTCATGCATAATTGCATGTGGAAATAATAATATAACTCCAATTAAATATACTGGAAGTACATGAGGTATAATATGTTTTTTTGCTACTTCAAATTTACTTTTTCCCATCTTATAAGCAGCTTGTACATACTGTGTTGAACGAACTTGTAAAACTTCTGCACGTACTAATCTTGTAAGACTTGTCCAGTGAGTAACTGCAACTGCTACAGTAACTCCAAAAGCTCCTCTTCCTAGCATAAATGATATTAATATTAATAAGATAAGATGTGGTATTCCCATACAAAGATCTACACACCAATTAATAAATTTATCATACCATCCACCTATAACAGCAGATGAAATTCCAAATATAAGAGCAATAAATGAACTTACTATAGATGCAAAAACACCTATTAATATACTATTAGATAAACCTTTAATACATCTCCAAAACATATCTCTTCCCATAAAGTCAGTTCCAAATAAATGTTCTAAAGATGGACTCATAAATTTTGCAGAATAATCTACTGCGTATTTATCTGGACTCATTGTTAAACCCACAATAAAAATTACCATTAAATAAATAACTGAAAGCGTCACATAAAAAGTTATTCTTTTTCTAGTATTTGAAAATATTCTTATTCTTTTCTTCTCTAAATTAGCGGAAGGATTATTAAGCATTATATCCCTCCTCTTTTAATCTTGGATCTAAAACTCCATATAATATATTTGCAATAAAGTTTCCTACAAATACAAATATAGCACTAAATATTGCTATTCCAAGTAATAATGGAACATCACCTTTTAAGCCTGCAGCTGTTGTTGCAGTACCTAAGCCTGGATAAGAAAAAACTGTTTCTGCTAAAGCAATCCCTCCAAAGAGCTCACTAAAAGATGCAAACTGTTCAGTAATTGCTGGTAATGCTATATTTTTAATTCCATGTCTCATTATTAATTGAGCAGTATTTTCTCCTCTTGCTTTTGCAAAAAGTATAAAATCACTATTCATTATTTCTATTAATTTTTGTCTTGTAAATAAAGTTATCTTACCTATGCTTAATACGCTTAATGTTAAAGCTGGTAATATAAGATGATATATTCTATCCCAAATAGTTATGTCTGAAGATAATTTTCCCATTGGAGCTGCAAGCCCTATAGGAAACCATCCTAACTTAACTGCAAAAAGGCTTAAAACCAATAATCCAATCCAAAATGTTGGTGCCGATTGAAGAGCAAGACAAAATATCTTTATAATCTTATCAAATATACTTCCCTTATATACTCCAGCTAAAATTCCTATTATAAATCCTAAAACTCCTGAAAATACCCACGCTACCAGCATTAAAACAATTGAGTATTTAAATCTTTCTAAAATTACTGTTTTTACTGGTTGCTTAAAAGTTATTGATGTACCTAAATCACCTTGTAATACATTCTTTCCCCAAGTTATAAATCTAGTCACTGGGGGATCATTTAATCCCCAGTGTTCTGCAATTTCTTCTTTTGCAGCTTCTGATAAAGTAGACTCTGTTCCTACATATGCTGTTAATGGGTCTATAGGAGATGATGTAACTAATATAAAAGATAAAATACTAACTGCAATTAAAAGTGATAACATTCTTAAAAATGTTGAACCAATATATTTAATTCTATTCATTTATCTTCCAATCCTTCATATTACAAATAATTGGAGAACCATGTCCATGTGGATGTGGGATTTGCGTATCTACTGAAATATCAACAGAGTCATTTATAAAATAACTATGCTCAATATTTACTATATATAAATAAGGATAATCTTCTGCTGAAACAGTTTGAACTTCCTTCCACTTTTCAACTGCTTCCTCTTGATTATTACTATCTATAGCCTCATCAATTAATTTATCTACTTTTTCATTAGAATATCCAACTGTATTGTCATAACCACCAGTTAAGAATAAATCAGAATAAAGTAATGATCTTAATACTGTTGGACTATATTGACCCCATCCCCATACTATTCCACATCTATTAGCTTTTTCAGTAATTTCATCCCATGTCGCTTGTGTTACATTAATACTTATTCCCAATTTCTTAGCATCCTCTGCAACTGCAACTGCTAATAAATAACGTTGTTGGTCATTAGCTGCTGCACATACCTCAAACTCGCACTTTATTCCATCTTTTTCTCTAATTCCATCATTATCTGAATCAACCCATCCTGCTTCTTCTAAAAGCTTTTTAGCTTCATCTTTTTGATTATCTTCATAAGTAGTAGTATTACCCCAAGATAAATTATTAGTAAAGCCAACTGCTAGCTTACCTATACCATTTAACGCATTGTCTATTATTGATTGTCTATCTATTCCTATACTTAAAGCTTTACGAACTGCAATATCAGAAGTAACATTATTTCCTACAGTTACTTCTTTTCCATCTTTATTTGTTATGGTTTGCTCCTTTAAGCATGGCAAACTAATATTACGAACATCCATTGTTTCAAGGTTTTCAATATGCATTCCATCTATTTTTTCATCTGCATAATTAGGTGCTACCATAACTATATCTAATTGACCTGATTTTGCATTGGAAAATGCTGCTTCATTGTCCATCTTTATAAAAGTTACTTGCTTAATTTCAGGTGCACCTTCATAATAATCTTCATTTGCTTGCACTATAATTTGTTGGTCTGTATCATATTGAACAACTTTCCAGGCTCCAGTACCTATTGGATATTTATCAAAGGTTTCACTATCATAAGCATCACTTGGAACTATTCCTAAAGATGCTACTGAATCAAAGAAAGGTGAGTAAGCCTCTGACAATTTAAATTCAACTGTATATTCATCTAAAGCCTTTACTGATTCTAATCTTGATAGATCTACATTTTCATTATTTCCTTGATTTTCTTTAACAGTTTCATAAGTAAACACTACATCTTCTGCAGTAAAATCTGATCCATCTTGAAATTTAATACCTTCACGTAATTTAAATGTATAAACTAAAGAGTCTTCGCTTATCTCCCATTCTGTTGCTAAATCTCCTTCATATTCTGAATTTGGATTTACTCTTGTTAATGCACAATTTGTAAATGAGTACCCATAACTCATTGCACCTTTAATAGGATCTAAACTACTTTCAAAAATATTAGTTCCAACATATATTGATATACCATTCTTAGAACTATTAGTAACAACCTCTTCTTCATTAATATTGTTATCAGATTCATTGCCAGCACTACCGCATCCAACAAGCATTAAACTCATCGCAACAAATAGTGATAATACTACTTTTCTTTTTTTCATTTTCTTCCCCCTAATAATATTTTTAAGTGAGCTATTAATAAAATCTTATCATTTAACATTTTTTACCACAAGCCCGGTAGGGGGTATTTTTTTATAATATTGATGATATTTTGTATAATTGAAATAAAGAAAAAAATATAGTAATATATACTTAAAAATGTAATAGTTGTTTATTTTTTACAAAGGAGGAAAAACTATGTTAAACTTGATGATTATTTGTTCACTAATATTATTAATATGTATAACTTCTACAAAGATATTATATAAGTTCGGTGTACCAATTCTTTTAATCTTTATAGTTCTCGGAATGCTTTTTGGGTCAGATGGCATTGTTGGCATATACTTTGATAATTATGAACTAGCTAGTGATATATGTTCTATAGCATTAATATTTATAATGTTTTATGGAGGCTTTGGTACTAATTGGAATATGGCCAAACCTGTCGCATTACAATCTATAGCTATGTCTTCATTAGGAGTTGTTTTAACTGCTGGATTAACAGGTTTGTTTTGCTTCTTAGCATTTAAAACAACATTATTAGAAGGATTACTTATAGGTTCAATAGTTGCATCTACAGATGCAGCATCTGTTTTTGCTATATTACGTTCACAAAAGCTAAATCTAAAAGGCTCACTTGCTTCTACCTTAGAAATAGAAAGTGGTAGTAATGACCCATTTGCGTACATGCTTACAATAATTATATTAGGATTAATGTCTAATGGTGGATATGGCTATATAATTCCAATATTATTAAGTCAAATTATTGTAGGAATACTGGCATCAATTATATTGTCAAAATCCTCAATTTTTTTACTAAGACATACCAAATTTGAAATAGAAGGGTTTTATCCTATATTCATAACTGCTATAGCAGTATTATCTTATTCATTAAGTGAATATTTTGGTGGAAATGGATATTTAAGTGTTTATATAACAGGTATTATCATAGGAAATAGTAAAATTCCTCACAAAAAAAGCATATTCCAATTTTTCGACGGTGTATCTTGGCTAATGCAAATATTGTTATTCTTCTTACTTGGATTATTAGCATTTCCATCTAAAATTCCATCAGTTATGCTTAAAGGAGTATCAATTTCAATATTTATGATTTTAATTGCAAGACCAGTTGCAACATTTAGTATATTAAGCCTATTTAAAGTTCCTTTTAAGCAAAAACTTTTCATATCATGGGTAGGTATTAGAGGGGCAGCCTCAATAGTTTTTGCAATATTTGCTATAACATATGGTGTTCCAATAAATAATGATATTTTTCATATAATATTCTTTATAGCATTATTTTCAGTTTCCGTACAAGGAACCCTTATACCTCTAGTTGCAAAAAAACTTGATTTGATAGATAACTCTGAATCAGTCTTAAAAACATTTAATGATTATAAAGAATATAAAAGTACACAATTAATTGAATTTAATATTAGTGAAAATAATAGTATTGCTAATAAAACTTTAATGGATGCTAATATTCCCGAAGATATTCTTGTTGTTATGATAAAACGTAAAGGGGATGTATTTGTACCTAATGGTGCTACAGTAATATTACCTGGTGATATACTTGTTTTATCAGGTAATAATCTAAATAATTTTAATTTTTATAAAGAAGATAAAAGTACAAATTTAATGGAGATTTCAGTTAAAGATAATAGTATTATTGCTAACAAAGCCATAAAGGATTCAAATATAGCAAGTAATATTCTTATAGTTATGATAAAACGTAAAGATAAGATAATAATCCCAAATGGAAATACAGTAATACTACCCTATGATACATTAGTTGTGACAGCTAATGATATAACAGAAGTAGAAAGTCTTGTAACGGCTTAGTTTATGTGAAAACAAATATAATGAACTTTATAAAACATTAGAAAAGAGGCCATTTGTAAATAATTTTCAAAACAGCCTCTTTTCAATAAAATTCCAATATTATGTCATTTAATAAATTGTCCTATTGCTTTATTTAAATCTTCTATAGCTTTTTTATCACCTGATTCTACTGCAACTACTATACAATTTTCAATATGCTCTTGTAAAATAACTTTTCCTGTGTTATTTAAGGCTGCTATTACTGCAGCTAATTGAATTAATACTTCACTACAATCTCTATCATCTTGCACCATTCTCTTTACAGATTCTAAATGCCCTATTGCACGTGATAATCTATTAACTACTGCCTTAGTATTTTCATGTATATGTTTATGTGTATGCTTTCCATTATCATCATGGGTATGTGTGTATATATGCCCATCTTCGCCTATATGAATGTGTTCTTTAACTGCATCTTTATCCAAAACTATACCTCCAAATTATTTATTTAAACCATATTTATTATACCATTTTTTGTTATAAAATAATTATATTGTAAAAATTGCTTTTTACAATTATCAGATAAATTAAATTTATTTCATCCATTTTAACTATATTCTTTTAATTAATAATATCCTATTACTAATTACATATATTAATTCTTTTTTTATTTATATGCCTATACCGACATTAGTTTTCTATTGAATTTAATAAAGTATTAAATATTTTGCAAAAGAAATACCTACTGATATTCTTTCATAGCTTTAAGTTTAGCTTACTAACTGGAGACTTGTAGTTTTAATTATAAGAAATAAATTTTAATTTTTACAGTTGTAATTAAATTAGTATGTTATAATTATATGAAACTTAAGACAAATGGAAGGTATAATATATGAATTTTAAAAACTTAGGAATTAGTAATGATATAGACAATATACTAAAAAAATCTGGAATTAAAACCCCAACGCCTATTCAACAAGATAGTATTTCACATATTTTAAGTAATAAAGATGTTATAGCAGAAGCTCAAACAGGTACTGGAAAAACTTTAGCATTCTTACTACCTATATTTGAGAATATCTCATTAGGCTCTAAAGGCATACAAGCCTTAATAATTTCTCCAACAAGAGAACTTGCTATTCAAATCACTGAAGAAGCTAATAAATTAAGTACTGCTAAAAATGTTGGTGTATTATCTATGTATGGCGGAAAAGATATTGGCTCACAAATGAAAAAACTTCAAGGAAATATTAGACTTATAATTGCAACTCCTGGAAGACTTTTAGACCACCTTAAAAGAAAAACTGTAAATTTAAGTTCATTAAAAACATTAGTATTAGATGAAGCTGATCAAATGCTTTTAATGGGTTTTAGAAATGAAATTGAAGCTATAATGAAAGAAACTCCAAAGAAAAAGCAAATCTTATGCTTCTCTGCAACTATGGATTCATCTGTAAAAAAACTTGCTTATAGATATATGAAAGAGCCTATAGTTGTAACTGTTAAGAAAGAAGAAATAACTTTAAGTAATATTAAACAAGATGTTGTAGAAACTATTGATAGAGAAAAAAGAGACGCCTTATGTAAAGTCTTAGATATAGATAATCCATTTATGGCAATTGTATTCTGTAGAACAAAAAGAAGAGCTGACGAACTTGAAACTGTAATGCATAGACGCGGATATAACTGTAAAGTAATTCATAGCGATATTCAACAATCTAAAAGAGAACGAATAATGAAATCTTTTAGAAATGCTGACATTCAATATTTAATTGCAACCGATGTGGCATCTCGCGGCTTAGATATTAGTGGAGTTACTCATATTTATAACTATGATATTCCAGAAAATGTTGAAACTTATATTCATCGTATAGGTAGAACTGGAAGAGCTGGTGAAGATGGTTATACTTGTCTTTTTGTAGACCCTAAGGATTCTAGAGTACTTTCTGAAATTGAAAAAGAAATTAATTTTAAAATTCCTAGAAGAAATTTATAAACACTTAACTTTATTAGCTCATCTATAAATTACATTAAAACATTTATAAACTTCCTGTATTTATAATTAGATATATAGCTTTGTAATTTTATAATATTTAGATAGAGGTGTAATTTTGAATATTAAAGAATTTGACTATTTAGAAATAGCGTTAAATGAATTAACAAATAATCAAGAAGTTCTAATTAAAGCTTCTATTGATTTAGAAAAAATCTTTTTTAATATTTTAGATGAAAGTTATTGTGATTTTTCTAATATTAGCTGTAGAGTTAAATCTACAGAAAGCTTACGTGAAAAAATACTTAGAAATCATTATTATAAACGCTACCCTAATGCCAATGACCTTATATTTAAATTAAGTGATCTTATTGGAATAAGAATTGAATGCAGATTTGGTGATGACGAAAAGAAGATTTATCGTTTCTTAAAAAAATATTTCAATAAAAAACTTGATGATGATTTTTACTGTAGTGATAATTATAATAATATTTTTCTTAAACTTTCTGGTAAACAACCACAAAAGCAAAAGAATGGCTTCACAATTTATAGGATTGATGGAAAACTTCTTTATGAGAATTTATTAATTCCATTTGAATTACAAATTAAATCTCTTACAAATATGTTTTGGAGCGAAATTGAGCATCAAATAATATATAAAAATTCTAATTATGTTATTGAAGATCAATTTTTAAAAGATATTATGAATTCTATAAAAAATAATTTAACTATGATAGACAATCAGTTATTAACGGTTTTAAGACATGTTGAATCAAAAAAAGTTAAAACTAATGTTTCAAATAAAAGAAATCTTCAAGAAATAGTATCAAAACTTATATACGATATGTTCTCATCAAAAATGAAAGAATCTATTGATATGACTATTAATTTTAAGGATTCTTGTGAAACTATAGTTGAATATGTATTCTTTAAAAACAATATATCTAACGAAGCTGATTATACTGATATACTAATAAATGCTTTAAATAGATTAAACTTAATTTCAGATGAACAATTAGATTTTAATTCTCATTTAATATTTGAAAGAAGTGTAGTTTATGATCACCCATTTAAAAAAATACTTGGTGAATATTTTGAACAAGTAATGAATAGTGAGTTTAATTGGAATTTATTCTTTAGAATTTTATTCTCCTTAGAGCCTTTAGATAATGCTGGAGACTTTGAAAAGTTTTTATCTTATCTTAAAGTTAGCTATACAGAAAGTAAATATATTAATAAGCAAAAAGATATTTTAATTTCTAGGTTTGATAATGACTTTTTAATAATTGAAGATGCAGTTAAAGAACAAATTGCTAAAACTTTAGTATCTATTGATAAAATAAATATAGTTTATGATTATGTTATTGAAGAGGTTAATGCTGCTGTTGAATATATTTATAAATATATTTATGATAACATAAACACCCTTGAACAATGGTTTAATAATTCAGAAGCTATATTGTCACATTTAAATACTGAAATAATAGAATCCTTAGAATAATTTATATGAAACAAAAAAGAACTATATCTTATAAAATAGTTAAACTATCTTTCATAAATAGTATAATTTAGAATAATATAGTTCTTTTTTATTTACCTCATATTTACTTACATAATTAAATCTTCTGTAATTGAATACTTAAATCTACAATTGGATACTTAAATCTAGGTTTTTTCTCCTTATATCTTGCCAATTATTTTTATTAGATAATATTTCAGGTGAATCACCACTGAATACTTCACTTGCTTCATTATCATTCATTAATGTATATCTAAACCAAGCTGTCATATATCCATCAGCATAAAGTAGCATGTCCCCATGGTCCACATTTTTTCTTCTAGCCATAATCGCCTTAATATCATTATTTAAATACATATAGTTATTAATTATAGACTCAAGTGGAGCTATTGTTTCTGAATCAACTTTACCCGTGCCTGCAACCATAAAATAAGGTATTTCTATTTTTGTTACATCATATGTCCACTTAAGAGCGTTAGCTAATTCAATAGATGTGGTACTTGCAGTATAAATAGATTTAAAAACATCACTATTATCAAAATCAGTTACAGCGTTTATTGCACCTACCCCACCTTGAGAATGTCCTGATATTCCTACATTTTCTGTATCTAATTTATTATAAAAAATACTCTCTTTATTGTTATTTAATGATAATATATAGTCTAATGTAATTGAAGAAGATTCACCTGTTGCAGAGCTCGCATCATCATTTCCTACAACAACAAATCCCCATGAAGCTAAATGTTCAAATGTTGCTTCATATTTCGAATACGGTACCCCTGTTCCATTTACAAATATTACAATAGGATATTTTTTATTATAATTTTTACTTAATTGAGATGGATACCATATCTTATATTGAGTAAATAATTCTTCTCTACTTTTAAATTCAATAGAGTCAACCTCAAACTCCCCATAATTAGTATATTTTTTTTCTAATGTTCCACATGCGTCAACATAATTAAAATAATCACTTTTAACTGCTTTTACCTCTAGATTTTTTAATATTATTAAAAAAGTAATTATTAATAAAAATATAATTATTAATACTATTAATGTAATTTTTACTATCTTCTTTATCATTTATATCCCCCTTGACTATCCTATGATACATATGTATCATTATTTTGAGACAAGTGTATCATATAGCATTCTAGAAGACAATATTTAATAAGAAAATGAGACAACTAGCGAGGTTTTGTATCAAATGAAAACAGAGAAAAGTAATTCATATGTTAAAAAACAGATTACCAAGGCACTTATAAAATTAATGCAGACTAACTCTTTTGAAGAAATAAAAATAACAGATATAGTAAAAGAAGCTATGGTTGGAAGAGCATCTTTTTATAGAAACTTTACTAACAAAGAAGATGTATTAAAACAATATTTAATTCAACTAATTCAAGAATGGGGAAGTGAATTTGAACAAAGTAAAGATCCAAACTTAGTGGAAAGTTTATTTAGTCATTATAAAAAATATAGTGAATTTTATAAACTACTGTATTATTCTAATTTATTTCATTTAGTTTTAGATAATATTAAATCTGTTTGTGGTCCTAAACCAGAACAAGATTCATTACAAGCTTATACAAGTGCATGGTTTGCCTATGGTTTGTTTGGTTGGATTAATGAATGGGTAGCAAGAGGAATGAATGAATCTCCAACCGAAATGTCACAATTAGGCAAGTTAAATGGGTAACTTTAAGTTTCTAAAAACTAAAAAGTGGACATAATGATATGCTCCCATTATAGTAGACAGTTAAAATAATAAACCTGCTCTATAATGGGAGGAATTTTTTATACTTAACTTTAAAAATTCTATATTAAGTTATATCTTTTTAATAAATCTTCAATTACAGTTCCTGCAATTTCCTTTTTAATTTTCTTTTCTGCCAATGTTGCCATAAATGGTAATTTAATATCTGTTATTTTCTTGCCATCCATCATCTTAGATGTAGAATCTAAAAGCACTCTAATATCATAACAAGAACCAAATACTTCTGGAACTCCACGATCTACATCTAACAATGTATATACTGCTTCCATAGCTGTTCTTACTGAATATTCTGTAGTAAATACAGTATCACGGACAGTATCTGCAAACTGTCCTAAAAAAGCAAAGTTAACACATCCATCTGGTACAACCTTTGGTCTATCACCTGCACTTCTTGGCATAAAGAATGCAGTTATATATGGCATCATACAAGGTACACAACGTGCTGAATTCCTAGCCATATCTGGAATTTCTTCTACTGGAACACCTAAGTGATATAGCCATTCTTGGGTAATCTCATAGCCAGTACATTCCTTCATTGGTTTATTAATAAAATCACCTGGTACATCTGTAAATAATCCATAAACCCATACAACAAGTTCATTATCAGATTGTATCTTAAAGTGTGGCTGACGATTTAATGTATAGCTCATTAACCAAGAAGAGTCTTTAACAGTTATAATACCACCTGTAACAACATTTCCACTAAAAGGGTCACGCTTGCATATATTTTTTATATATGGTGGTATTCTATAATCTAATGTTGTTATTGTTGCCGATTCCCAGTTAGTGGCTTCTATATTAGTGCAGAATTTATCCGGATGTCCAAATGAGGTGTCTTGTGCTGCGATATTTCTCCACAGTTTCCAACATGCGCCTTCTTCAGTATTCAAAACTGGTGCATGGTCCTGATCACCTAAAGTAGCATTTTCTGTACAACTACCATTTGTAACAAATACTAGATCATCTTCGACTAAATCTATATTTTCTCTTTTCCCATTATGAATACATTGAATTTGTTTTGCTACTTTCTTATCTCCAACAATTTCAAAGATTACATTTGTCACTACAGTATTATATTGAAAATTTACTCCATTGGATTCTAAATATTTAATCATCGGTAGTATTAATGATTCATATTGATTATACTTTGTAAATTTTAAAGCTGAAAAATCAGGAAGTCCACCAATATGATGAATAAATCTTTGTATATAAAGTTTCATTTCTAGTGCACTATGCCATTCTTCAAAAGCAAACATTGTTCTCCAATACAACCAAAAGTTCGATTCAAAAAACTCTTCTGTAAATACATCCTCAATCTTTTTATCATATAAATCTTCATCCTTTGTTAAGAACAAATGTATAATTTCCATAGAAGCTTTATCACTTAAGGTAAACTTACCATCAGTATACGCATCTTCTCCTCTATTAACTGTTGCTCTCATTAAAGAATAGTTTGGATCCTTTTTGTTTAGCCAATAATATTCATCTAATACAGAAGCACCTTCTGTTTCTAATGATGGTATTGATTTAAATAAATCCCATAAACATTCAAAATGGTTTTCCATTTCACGTCCACCACGTATTATAAATCCTTTTTCTTTATCTTTAATTCCATCACAAGCTCCACCTGGTAAATTCATTTCCTCTAGAATATGAATATGTTCACCTTTCATTTGACCATCTCTAACTAAAAAACACGCTGCTGCTAATGATGCTAGCCCTGCCCCTACCAAATAAGCTGATTTTCTATCTACATCTGCTGGTTTTTGTGGCCTTGCAAATGCCTCATAATTTCCATTACTGTAATACATAAAAATCCCTCCCTTTTAATACTTAATTTTTACTCTTATCTTTATATCATTTAATTATTTAATTTATATTTTTATATTAGCTTTTTTTATAAATACTTTCTCTAGACATCTTTATCTTAATGTCTAATTATTAAACATTTCCTTATAATTGTAAAAAAACTAGACAAATCTTAAAATTTGTCTAGTTTTAAAAATTACTATTTATCACTTATTTAATTTCTTATCACTCTACTTTAAAACTTTTATCAGTTCTATAACCTTCTAATGCCTTTTCTATATTTCCACTAATTAAAATATTTAATCGTTGGATTATATCATTAGGATCTTCTCGCATTCCCTTTCTAATCCAATCTATTACTAGTCCAACAAATGCATATTTATAAAAATCTGCTATAAATGACTTATCCTTATCCCTAACAGAAATACCCTTAGATTTTTCATCAACCACTCCAATTAAAAGTAAATATGTTTCATTATATAAATATCTCTCTAAATATTCCCTACTTACAGAATTATAAGTATTAAGTACAAATTCCTTATTTTCTAATATATAATTAAATATTTTACTAAATCCTTGTTGCCAAGTATCATATGTTTTTTTCCCTTCTAAAGCCTTCATTGCTTCATTAGTGTATACCCACTCCAGCAAATCATATATATCTTTAAAATGATAATAAAAAGTTTGTCTATTTACTTCACAATCCTCTGTAATATCTATAATTTTTATCTTATCTAATGGTTTTTGTGATAATAATTTCTTTAAAGATGCTGCAAATGCCTTCTTAGTTGTTTGCGACATATAAATCCCCCCTAATATTACTATATAAGCTTACATCAAACTATATATTTTATTTACAATAACTTCCTTTATGAATTTATAATATCATAAATTCTTATTCTATACTGATTTCTTTATTTTATATCTACTTAATAAAGAGAATATTAAAAATGTTGTTTTAAATTAAGATAATAATAAAAGCAAAGAGATTCTCTCTTTGCTTTTATTATTATCTTAATTTACTTGTATAACTAAAAAATAACCTTTAATAAATTAGTAATAAGTATTTATTATTAAATTATAATACCTTCAAAGTGGTCTATTTCATGTTGAATTATCTGTGCTGTAAAACCATTAAATACTTGTTTATGCTTCTTAAAATCTCTATCAAAATATTCTACTTCTATTATTTCATATCTTTTTGTTTTTCTAAACCCACTTAAAGATAAGCAACTTTCTTCTGTATCATAACTTTTTTCTTTTTTTAATATAACTGGATTTACCATTGGAACAATTATATCACCTATACTAAATACCAATATACGCTTTTTTACTCCTATCATATTAGCAGCCATCCCAACACAGTCCTCTAAATTTGCTCTTAATGTATCAATTAAATCATCAATAACTGCTATATCCGCTTTAGTTGCAGCTTCTGATTTCTCCCCCAAAAATAATATATCTTTTACAATTGGTCTTATCATAATTACTTCAACCTTTCTAGTTTCTTCGTACAAATTAATTTAATATATCATAAATATTTTAAATATGTTCATTATTTATCATTACTAATTATATATTAAATAACTATATATTTAAATATTAACATATTACTTTTTCTTTTTAATCATTTCGACGATAATTATTGAAATAGCAGTTACAAATAAAACTATTGCCTTAATTAATTATCTATTTCAGAGAAATCAAAAGTCCACTCCATTTCTTCTAGGCTTTTTAATGTCTCTTTTGGTATATCCTCTATAGTCCCTCTTTCAATTAACTTACAACTATATATATCAGTACCTGCTGGATAGGTTTCTCTAATTTCGCTATTACATATAATTTCAATTTTATCTCCTGTTTGTAACCCTTCAAAAATACTATCCTTTTTAGAACTATTTCCCATTACAATTGGTGAGTTATTTTCATCAATAATAAGATGTGTATCACTAGTAGATTTTAAATATCTACCTGTCATAGATACTTTATTTACTTTAGAACATCCTCCAAGTATAGATATAATACAAATACACCCAAGAAATAATGTAAATATTGATTTTCTCATAATTCTTACCTTCCTTTTATTCAGTATATCTATTAGACAAATAAATATTTAATAAAGTTCCTTATTTGAAAATATTTACATAGCCATTGATTTAAAATTTAATTTTTTTTCATTCTAAAACCTTAATATTATGTTCTCCTCTAAACTTTTATTTCATTTCTTTTAAGATACTATTCTATATTTTGCAAATTTACTCTACTATATCCTATATTCCTAATTGAAAGGAAAAATTATTAATGAATACTCTATTTAATAAACCTGTAACAGAATTAATAACTTTAAGACATTCACTTAGAAACTATAAAAATTCATCTTTATCAAAATATATAATTGAAAAATATAAGAATTAATTTGATAAAAAAGGGGAACTCTAATAATGAGTTAAAGCTTGGCACTTATTTCGTTATAAAAGGTACAAACTACTTTTTAACAGCAGCCTTGGAAAGTATTAAGAGATATAGATGAAATCATATATCTCATTTTTTATTAAGGAGTGTATATAATGTTTAAAGTTAATAGAGAAAAATGTATTGCCTGTATGCAATGTATTAAAGATTGTCCTACCCGTGTTATTTCTTTAGTAGATGGCAAAGCAGATATTAATAATGAAGGTTGTATAAAATGTGGCCATTGTGTTGCTATTTGCCCAGTAGAAGCGGTTTCAACAGATGATTATAATATGTCTGAAGTAAAAGAATATAATAAAGGAACCTTTGCAATAGATGCTGAAAATCTTTTGAATTTTATTAAATTTCGAAGAAGTGTTAGAAGATTTAAAAATAAATCAGTAGAAACAGAGAAAATTAAAATGATAATTGATGCTGGAAGATTTACTCAAACTTCAACTAATAGTCAAGATGTTTCTTACACTGTTGTTACTGAAAAATTAAACGAACTAAGAGAACTAGCTTATGAATCATTAAGAAAAAAAGGTGAATATATATTAGCTAATTTAACTCCTGAAACTGAACATCTTAAAAGATATGCTAACATGTGGCTATATAGCTATAAGCAATTTAAAGAAGATCCAATAAAAAATGATAGATTATTCTTTAATGCACCTCTTGCTATATTTGTTTCTTCACCATCTCCAATAAATGGTGGATTAGCTTCTTCAAATATGGAGCTTATGACTGATGCCTTAGGTCTTGGTACTTTCTTTAGTGGCTTCTTATTAGTTGCTTCTCAAGATAATAAAGAAATATTAAATTTACTTGGAATACAAGATAGTAAGCAAATAATATCTTGCTTAGTTATTGGATATCCTGATGTTAAATACCAAAGAACAGTCCCAAGAAAAGATGCAAATATAAATTGGATTTAATAAAATACATAAGAGCTAGATGAAGATTTACCTAGCTCTTAGTTTGTTTAAAATAAAATTTTAATTTTCTTTTTATTTAATAGTATATTGTTTAATTGATTATTTCTTTCTTCTAGTAAGGAATCCAGCACCTGCTGCTAATACACCTGTAAGAGCTACCCATAAGCTATTTACTCCACCTGTGTTTGGTAATTTTCCAGAGTTTGAAGTATTGCTTGAGTTATTGCTTCCAGTACCACTTGCAACATTATTACTTTCACTGTTATTAGTACTTCCATTATTATTACTGCTTCCTGAATTACTTCCTGATGATGCAGTTTCTTTTAATCCATCAATTGCAGATTGTAAACTCTTTTCTGCATTTGCAATTTCATCTTCAGTTGCATCTTCATTATTCATAACTGCATTAGCCTTTTCTACAGCTGCTTCTACAGCTTTCCAACTCTTAGCTGTATACTTGCTACTATCAAGAGTTTGAACTTTATTTATTAAATCATTTAATTTATCTTTACTTGGTTTTAATCTTAATTCTAAGAATGATCTTAATAAAGATTTATAAGTTTCAGAAACTTCATTTTCCATTGCATTTTCATCTGCCATAACAGCATTTGCAACTTCTAATGCAGTTTGTAAGTTTGTCCAAGTATTAGAAATATACTCATCACCATTTAATCCATTAATTCTTTCTATTAATGAACCTAAAACTTCTTTATCTCCCTTTTCAAAAGATAACATTTGCATTACTGCACTTAATCTATCAAATGATGCATTTATTTCTGCTTCAGTAGCATTTTCTTTTGCTAATATAGCCTTAGCTTCTTCTAAAGCTGCTCTAAACTCAGTAACTACTGCTGGTACAACATTTGCTAAATCAGATTCTGTTACTTCATTGGCTATTTCTACTGCTATTTGTAATGCACTCTTATTTACTACTACATCTTCACCTTCATCTGTAGAAGTTAAATCCTTAATATATAAATCATCTAATACTAACTCATCATATCCATTACCCTTATCTATTGATAAGTAGTAATCAACTGCATCTCCAGTTGTAAATTCTATCTTGAATTCTTTAACTTCTCTGCTGTAGTTTGGTCCATCTTCTGGTGTTCCTATAACTTCACCCGGAGTTAAAACTTCACTAAATAACACACCTTCTGTTGCTGATTTAATTGCTACAGAATATAAATTATCAATCTTATTAGTGTATTTGAATCCTAATTCATAAGTTGTATTAGGTTCCAATTGTAATGTTGATTGGTCTGTTAATAACATTTCACCAACAGTTCCAGCTTGTTGATTAGTCTTTAATGAGAATCTATCACTGATTACCCAGTTCATGTATTGTTTTCCTTCTGGATCTTTTTCTGCATAATGAGTTCTATTATCAGTTCCTAAAGCTTGACCCATATATAATGGTCCATGACCTTCATCAACATTTTCAAAGTCTTCGTATAATACATACCCTTCTCTATTTGTTGCTTCTGATTCTAGAGGATTTGTCCAAATTCTAAAGTCATCTAACATTACACTTGTAGCTTCTTCTGATCTTGGAATATCAACATAAAGCTTGGCTGTTGTAACTCCTTCTGGCACTGTAAATTCAACTCTCATTCTAGTTAATTTTTCACCATGCCATTTTAAACCTTCACCAACATTCATTCTAGTTGTTGCTCTATCAATTGTACTTGTAGTGTCTACTCCACCACAATTAACGCCTAAAGTAACTTCTCTATCTCCATAATTCTTAACCCATACAGAAGCAGTATAAGTTTTTCCAGGTTCTAAACCAGTTAAATCTTGAGAAATATTTGCACCTTCTCCAAATACCTTATCTTCATCTGGAATTTCTACATCTTGATAAACATTTAATTCTGCTATTGATACAAATCCATTTACATATTCATTAGCAACTAATCTAATATGTGTAGCCTCTACTGTATCAAAGCTTATTGTTTTAAGTGATGCTGATTTATCCCAATCACCTTGAGCTACTGTTGTAAAGTTTATTCCATCATTACTTACTTGTAATTCATATTTTGTTATTATACCATTAGTTCCTGATTGTCTTGGAAGGCAAGTAACTTTGTTTACTTCATAGCTTCCACCAAGATCTAAAGTAATGCTTTGTGGGCCTGTAACTCCTGAATAGCTAGCATGCCATAAAGTTCCTTCATTTCCATCAATAGCTTTGCTTGCATCTTCACCTGATTGATAAGTTGTTGCTGTTGCTGTCATTTGAGATTGTGGTATTAATGATGGATCTACTTTATCTATTCCTTGAATAAATAATGCATCATTACCATTTCTTCTAGCAACTGTTTCATTAATTATAGAAATATGATCCATATTGTCAGAAGTTGATTCTACTGTCCAATTATCTAATGTTTGAGAATCAAATCCTGGATCATTTATTAATGTTCCTTCTCCCCAATTATCAATTCTATCTTCAGAAACTTTTTCTTGGAATACTACATAAGGAGTATTTTCCTTAGCATCAATAGTAACTTGTCCATTAACAACTTCTATTTCTTCAACAAAAGTTCTACCTAAGTCTGAAAGTTCATATAGCTTAACAGTTTGAGTTCCTTCCCATCCATTTGGAAGTTCCCAAGTAGTTTCTCCTCCGTATGGATTCCAGTGATATACTTTATTCTCTGCTTCATCACTTAATTGTTCCCAAGTCCAAGGAATAAATAATGTTGTCTTCCCTATTCCTCTATCATCAATAGTATCTTGAGCAGTAGATGATATTAACTTACCGTCCTTATACATGTTGTTATATCCATTTTCTCTTATAACTTCTAAGTTATCATTAAACTTAACAAATCCACCATCTGTTCCGTCATCTTCCCACTCTTGAATTTCAAAGTGTTGCATATATTTTGATGGTAATGTTTGATTATAGAATGTTTCTACAGCATAGAATCCTTCTATATCATGTCTAGTTCCCCATCCACCAGATAACATATGCTTACCACCTTTTAATAGGTCATCAGACATATAGACATCTTGTTCTTGGTTTCTTATAAATCTCGTAATTGTACTTTCATTACCTCTGTTTGGATATGCAGGGTCTCCTCCCCAGTGAGTCCAAGCAACTTGTTGTTCTAACGGTCCATTAAATTCAGTTGCAAGCATCCAATCATTATTATTAACTATTTCAGCTAATTCATTTGCATTCCATCCATTTCCTGTATATACGTCAACATATATCCATGCTAAATCTGGATGATCTTCTTTAAGCATGCTAAATCTTCTTTCAAGTTCACCTGTTATTACATCTTGTTTTTGATCTACATAATAAGAATCATCTTTCCATCCCCAGCCCTTTTGGAAACCTGGTTTTAAATTATCCACATCTAATTCAAAGGCATCTAAATGATATTCAGTGGCATTAACATGAACACCAATCTTAGCATTATAGTCTTTACCAATTTCAATTAAAGTATTAAGGTCATCTTTACCACCTTGTCTTATACCAGTATGTCCTCCGATATCAGCAATAACATCATCATGTCCTTCCCCTTGATATCCTTTTTCTAATACTAATTGCCCAAATCCATCAGTATAATTAGATAACTTTTTAACTGTATCTGCAGTATATAAGAATGGTGATTGTGCTAATGAACCAATGTTAAATGGTATATATGAGAAGCTATTTCTAACATAATCTGCGCCTTGAACTTCTTCCATGTTTTCTCTATAAAGTATAGCAGCATCTTGCCAATTTACTTTACCATTTCCGTTTTCATCTCTAGCAATCATAATTTGTGACCATGGTAATTCTTCTGGATTACCTGGAACTACATCTGATTCTTGTAAGCTTAACTTAACAGTTGTTCTGTTATTTTCATCTAGTGTAGCTTTTATTAAATCTCCATATTCACTACTTAAACCTATCATATTGATAGTATCTTTATAACCTTGTTCTGGAACTGCTCCACTTACATTGTTAATACAAATAATATAAGATGCTCCTGCTGCTTGTGCATTTTTAGCTTTATCTTCAAAAGTATGGGTTCCTCTATCTACTATAGCAACCTTTCCAGTAAGATCTAAACCTTCAAAATCTTCTACTCCACCTAATCCACAATAAACTGCTTCATATTCTTTACCCATATAGCTTTGAACTTTTTTGTCATTAGAGAAGATAGGTTGATTAGTATTACCCTTAATTTCAACTCCTCCAATAGTTCCTTCAAATGCTGGAGTAGTAGCAGAGTTTACTGATTCTCTATAAACCCAAGTACCATTTGATAACCCTGCTTTTTTGTAACCATCTTCATCACTTACATTAACAACTACTCTATTTCCACCTTCTACAACGTTATTATCTATAGTTATAGCAAATTTATCATCATTTATTATTCCATAAGTCTTAGAATAATCTCCAGCCTTAACATTAGCTACATCTTCAAAGCTTTCTTTAATATTATTCCAATCACCTGTAGTTAATACCCCTGATATTTTTCCATTTTCAGTACTCTTTACAGATGCTAAACTATGATTTGCAAAATTAATAGTTCTTACCTTAAAACTACCTTCTTCTTTTATTTCTGTAACTTCCATTCTTAAAACATTATCTTTAGCTAAAGATAATCTTACCTTCATAGTTACATCTAATTGATCAAAAGTCATAGTATAGTCTGCTGTTTTAGCATCTACTTGAGTAAATTCTACTGATGGAACATAACTAAAGTCATTTATATCAACTTTAAATAATTGTTCTTCTTCACCAGTTAAAACTTCTCCATCTTTCCATTCATATCTTATAACTCTTGGGAAGTTATTATCTAAAACTACAGTCATATCTTCTGAAACTAAAGTCTTTTCTTCTAAAACAACATCCGGTGGAAGTAAATCCCCATCAGTTGCAGCTTTAACTGTAACAGTAGCTGTAACTGTAACATCTTCTCTTCCTTCTAAAGTTCCTATAACTTCAAAAGTACCTTCTTTTGCATAACTTTCTTTATCTACAGAATTCCATATTACATTCTCGGTTCCAGTTGAATTATCTTCATAAACTACATTAACCTTAGCTGGTAATTTAGGTGCAGTTTTAACTATAGTTTCAACATTAACTTCTTCTACTGACTTTATATCTTTATTAAGATTATTGTCTTCTATTGAGCCTACTGGACCAAATTTTAAATAATTTACCTTAATACTTTTACTATCATACCAAGTTCTAAATCCTACTCCATAACCTTGTCCTGTTGGCATATTATTTATATCTACTTCATCACTAAATATTTGCTCTCCATCTACCCAAATAGTTATTTTTTTACCTTCAAATCTAGCCTTTAATTTATAAGCTTGACCTTCCACAAGTGTAGGTCCTGCTATATCATCTTTCCAACCTGAGTTACTTTCTACTAACCACTTACCTGAATCATTATATCCAATAAACAAATAATTACCATCTGTTGCTGGTCTTACAACAACACCAAATCTACTAGTTCCACCCTCAAATGAAAATTCTGTTTCAACTTCCCCATCTGTTAGCATAGGAGCTTTTTGATCATAGAATACAAAATTATTTCCGGCAGAACTATTTCTTGTTATATTCAAATATCCATTTTCTATTGTTCTAGTTCCATCGCCCGAAATATTATGCCACTCAGGAGCATTAGAATCTGTTTCATCAAAGTTTAAAGTATATACCTCACTACTTTTAGCTTGAGCATTTTCAACTCTAATAACCTCACTATTAACATCATTAGCCTTAACTGGTACAGCTATTGATGCTACTTGATTTGCTACTACTGCAGTTGCTACTAATACAGCCAATCTTTTACTTAAAGTTTTTCTTGAATTAGCTACATTTTTATTGTTTTTCATTCTTTTTCCCCCTTTACTTATGCGAGAATTCTCTCGTTATTAAAATATTACATTATCTGTAAATGTTTTCTCAACAATTTTATTGTTGTTTTATATTAATATATTGTGTTTTGTAATTATATTGTATCTTTGTTTTATTTTATAAGTATTGTAAATTATTTAAAATTGATGTTGATCATATATCAGAATCTATGTTATCGCTCTTGTTATAAGTTTAATGACTAAATATAGTAAAGATATTAACCTTTACACTATTTATCAGGATTATCTCAAAATAAACAAAAAAAAGTTTAAGATATTGTTATAAGCAATATCTTAAACTTTTTTCAGCATGATGATTTCTAGCAATTTAATTTTTATCTTCACAACCTAGCTGCTCTTTTAATATGTCTTCTATAGAAGGATGTCCCTTAGGAAGCTTTCTTCCATTAATTAATAATAAAATACTAGTATTTAATGTTGGATGACACTCTGGCAAATCTACTTCTTCTAAAATTTTATATAAATATTTTCCTAAATAGTTATATATTCTGCTCATTTGACAAGAATAAGCTCTAAACTCATATCTATTATACAACCCCATATATTCTCTTTCCTTTATCTTAAGCTATTCCACAATATAATAATATTCTCAAAATTATCATTAGTTACAAATTTAAAATTTTAAGTAATTAAATAAATTATTCCTCCAAGAAAACCTGAACCAATCATCACATATATTGGATTTACTTTAAATTTACGCAATATAACTATAGATATTGTGAAAAGTATCACTGCAATAAAATTAATTGATTCTATATTAAAAGAAAAGCCCTTTTCTCCAAAAATAGTAAGAATTAAAATAGATATTCCAGCCGATGCAATAAGTGCTACAACAGCAGGTCTAAGTCCTGACAAAATACCTTTTATTACGTCTACATCCTTATACTTAAAGTATATAAAAGCAAGTGTTGAAACAATAATACAAGATGGTAATATACAGCCTAAAGTTGCAACAATTGCTCCCTGGATACCTATAACTTTTATTCCAACAAAAGTTGCAGAATTTATTGCAATAGGCCCTGGTGTCATTTCAGCAATTGTAATTAAATCTGTAAATTCAGTTAAAGTAAGCCAACCATGAATATCAACTACTTGATTTTGTATTAATGGCATTGCTGCCATTCCTCCTCCTATACTAAATAATCCAACTTGAAAGAAGCTCCAAAAAAGCTCTAATAAAAACATTATTCTTCGTCGCCACCTTTCTTTTTAGCTTTAATAACAACCTTTAACGCACCTATTATTCCACAAACTAATATTATATACATCACATTTACCTTAAAAAAATATGTAGCAATAAAAGCCCCCATCATAACAACTATTGATATTATTTCTCTTTCTTTAGATATATTACTAGCCATATTTATCACAACATCAGCAATTACAGCTGCAACACCAGCTTGCATACCTTTTAAAACTGAATTTACAACTATATTTTCTCGAAACACTGTGTAAAAAATAGAAACGATAGATAATATAATAAATGGTGGTAATATTGTACCTATAATTGATACTAATGCACCAAATATTCCAGCAATTTTATATCCTACTAAAATTGAAGCATTTACAGCCACCGCTCCAGGTGAAGATTGTGCTATAGCTGTAAGATTTAGCATTTCCTCTTCTTCAATCCATTTTAAATCATCAACAAACTTTTTCTTCATAAGCGAGATTATTACATATCCACCTCCAAAAGTGAAAGCACTCAAATAAAAGGTAGATAAAAAAAGCTTAATATATATTTCCTTTTTATTTTTCATTCACGACTCCCCCCTTAAAACAATCTTTTACTTTTTTTCTTATAAACACCTATAATGTAAGTATATATATTGAGAGGTCATATGTTAAATAGTATAATTATATATAATTCATAAGATTTTTATTATATATAATTAAGAGAGGTATATTATGACTTTACGACATATTAAAATATTTGTAACTGTTTGCCAAACTGGTAGCATCACTGCTGCTGGTGAAAAATTATTTATTGCACAACCTTCAATAAGTGTTGCAATTTCAGAACTTGAAAATTACTATGGTATAAAACTATTTGATAGAATTTCAAAAAGATTGTATATAACAGAGCCTGGAAAAAAACTTTTACAATATGCAAATCATATCGTAAAGTTGTTTGATGAAATGGAAACGGAAGTTAAAAATTTTGATAATCATGGAGTTATTCGTATAGGTGCTAGTATAACTATAGGAACTTATCTATTGCCTAAGTATGTAAAATCATTTAAGGAAATTTATCCTGATATTGAAGTACAAGCTATTGTAGATAATTCCGATACCATAGAACAACATATATTAAATAATTATATAGATATAGGTTTAATAGAAGGTAATATTCATAATTCATATATAAAAAGCCATCACTTTAAAGAAGATAAATTAGTATTAATATGTGGTATTAATCATCCATTATCTAATCATGACGAACTAGATATTAATGATATAAAAAATGAGAATTTTCTTTTGCGTGAAAAAGGTAGTGCTGGAAGAGAATTATGTGATAATATTTTTGCTACTGCAGGAATTGATTTAAATATAATTTGGGAAAGCTCAAGCACTCAAGCTATAATAAAAGCTGTTACTCTCGGACTTGGATTGTCTATATTACCTTATTTATTAGTTAAAGATAGCATAAATAGAAAAGAAATTAAAATGCTTAATATAAAAAATATTTCTCTTGATAGATACTTTAGTGTTATTTATCATAAAAATAAATTTCTAACTAATAGTGCAAAAGCTTTTATTGATATATGTGAATAGTATAAAAATATGACCAGGGGAAATAAAATTATTATCTTTCACCTGGTCATATTTTAATTATTATTTTTCTTATCAATTATATTATCAATAATTACTACTAATGCTATTATAAATGGATTATTCTCATAGTCTATATCTACATAATAATTATCTGTAAATGATAAAAGTTCCTTATCTATATATGCAACAGTTCTCCCATTATGGTTAATTCTATATCTATAATGCCAAATATCACCTTCGATTTCAAAGTTACCATAATTACTTTCTACCAATATATTATCTCTAAAGAAAGTTATTTGCTTTTTTACATATCCTATAATGTTATCATTACTATCATAAATTTCATAGCTTGGCATAAACTTTAAAAGTTTTTCTCTTACTCTATAAAGAACATTGTTATTTTCTATTACTCTAAATTGTAACCCAAAACTAAAGAACTCTTTATCTATAAAATAAACTTCTTCTCCTCTATTATTTTTAACCCAAAAATCTTCCTTTATTTTAAAAAGCTTTGATTTGATATAGTACCTCATAAAAACCCATCCTTTTTATAAAAATTTAATTACCTATATATTACTATATTATTTAACTCTTTTCATCTTTATATTATAGTGCATATAGCTATTAAAATTATAATTTAATTATTTTAAATGACTACTTTATTTATGTAAAATTAATTTATTTATACAAAATTGTCTTTCTAAATTATTTATATTAATAATTCTCTATTTTCATATATTTTTTTATAGAAAGCTAAATTGCTAGTAAACATAACTTAATGATATAATTATTTAATAAATTGCACAAATTAAATTAATGAATTTAATTTAAACTAAATATAAAGGTTGTGAAAATATGCTAAAAAAGCTTACTGATAGAGTTTATTATATGGATTATAAAAAAGCTGGAGATAGACCTACTTTAGGTCTTATTATTGGAGATAACTGTAGTTTAGTTATTGATGGTGGTAATTCTCAAAATCATGCGGAAGAATTTTTAGAAAAAGCTAAGAAAGTAAGCAAATCTCCTCTGAAATATTTAGTTATAACTCATCACCATTGGGATCATATAGTTGGAGCTAATTACATGAACTTAACTACTATAGTTAATGGTATAACTTATGATAAACTAAAGGAACAAAGCAAGCTTGAATGGACAGATGAAGCTATTAAAGAAAGAATAAAAAATGGAACTGAAATAGAATTTTGCTTAGAACATATTAAAATAGAACACCCAGATAGTAATAGAAAATTCACTCTGCCTAAAGGAGAAATAGTATTTGATGAATATTTAAAGATTGATTTAGGTGGAATTAAGGTTTCCCTAGAACATATTTCTAGTGACCATGCTAATGACAATACAATTGTTTCAGTTGAAGGTGATGATAAAAATACTGTTTTTGTTGGTGACTCACTTTATTTAGATATGTTTAATGGAAATTGGAGTTACACTAAATCAAAGCTTATACCTCTACTTATTGAAATAAAATGTTGCGAAGCTGACTATGTAGTTCCATCTCATAATGATATTTACACAAAAGATTCCTTTTTAGAGTTTTTTAATTATATGAAAAAAATAGCATTAATAACTGAAAATAAACTTTCCATTGATGAAGCATTAATTGCATTTGAAGATGAATTTAAAAGAAAAGCTACTATCTCTGAAAAAGAAGACTTACTTTCATTTATATATGGAAATGAAAAATTGTAAATGAAAACCCCTATAGTTTCTATATCAATACAAATATATATTAATATAAAAACTATAGGGCTAACTATTAATAATTATTGTATATATTATCATATGTAAAATCTAATATAATCTTAGGATTATTATTGGGTTTTAGCCATTTTAATATATTAATAAGCTTATCTTCAGCTATAGCTACACATCCATATGTATAACTTCCTAAATCACAATGTAAAAATATAGCTGAACTTTTTCCTGATATTACAGGCCATCTATTATAATCTATGACTATGGAATAATTATAATACCCTTGAAAGCTTGATAAATGTTCAGCCGAATTCCATCTTCCATTTGCATCTCCAAACTGCATAGTATTATAGTAATCAGAATTTTCATCATCCACCCAATATTCACTTCCATCTAATACTCTATATGGAAGTGCTGAACCTGGATTTTCATTTATTCCAAAGGCTTCACTTAATGTATAAATACCTGTTGGTGTGCACTTGTCCATTTCATATACATCACCATAATATTTCATTCCATTTTCTCCTAATCTAGCCGGCATAGAATCAACTTCAATCCATTTTCCATTAGATAATTTTTCCCACATAGTAAGTTCTGCATAACTACCACCATTGCTTACTACAGTAATTAATTGATTTGAACTTTGTGCTGCTATAGTATTTGAAATTTTAGGTTCATTATCATTATTAGTTTCTGTAATAGCTTCATTTTCACTAACATCAGTATTTTCCTCTGTAGTTGCTTTTTCAGCTTCAACTTTATTAGTATTACCAGCGTTTTCTTCATTTAATGCTATTTCTTCTTTTCTATTTTCTATAATAGCTTCAATTTCACTAACATCTTCTTTAGGGTTTTCACTCTTAAATATTTTTAATAGAGTTTCTCCTTCTACTATATCCATTTCAATAACTTCTATAATTTTGCTCTTTTCTTCATCTAATAGTTTTATCTTTTCTTTACAATTATCTATTTTTAATCCTAAACTTTCTTTAAGTTTTTCAAATATATCTTCATTCAAAGTTTCTCTATAATTATTTAAAAACTCTTCTAAAGCTTTAATTAAATCTCTAACATAGGCTTCTTCATCAATTTCTATATATTTTGTAAGCATTTTCTTATAATTATTTATTTTTTCTATTTCCTCTTTACTATATGCTGAAAAATCCTGTATATCTTCTAGCTCACCTAATGCATAAATGTATTTTTCCTGCTTAATTAGATCCATTATATAATTATATTTATCATCCTTATCAATTTTAGCAGATACTTTAACTCCTATTATTGATGCTAATATTAACATTATAACTGCTGTAATTATTGCTAATATACTTTTTTTATACCTTGAAATGTTTAACTTATTCAAAAGTACTCCCCCTTTGTTATACTAATTTTAATATATATTTTAAATAATCACAAATGGTAACTATATCTAAATCTTATTTATAAAACAAAAATACCCTAGATAGTTATATTTATCCCTATCTAAGGTATTTTGTTATTAATTAATATTCTTTGTAAAAATCATCACAATCTTTTTCTAGAGTTTCCCACATATCATCTAAGTTGTCACATATGCTATCTAAATCATCACATATATTCTCTAAATCATAGCATCCATCATCATATTTCTTTTCATGTTTATCATGGCATCCATCTTTATGATAGCCCATATCTTTATGATGCTTTTCATCTTTATAATAACATCCATCATCATAATATTCGTCTTCATAATTACAATCATCATTATAGCTATAATCATTATTGCAATTGCATTCATCATATTTCTTTTCATGCTTATCATAGCATCCATATTTATGACAACCCTTATCTTTGTGATGCTCTTCATCCTTATGATGCTTCTCATTTTTATAATAACATTCATCTTCATAATAATTGTCTTCATAATTACAATCATCATTGTAGTTATAATCATTATTGCAATTACATTCATCATATTTCTTTTCATGCTTATCATAGCATCCATATTTATGATAGTCCTTATCTTTGTGATGCTTTTCATCTTTATGATGCTTCTCATTTTTATAATAACATTCATCTTCATAATTACAATCATCATTGCAGTTATAATCATTATTACACTTGCATTCATCAATGTACTTACAATGACGAATGTGATTACATTCATCGTTACAACTACATTTTTGTTTTTCATTGCATACTAATGCTTCTTTTAAAATCTCCTTAATTGATGGATGACCCTTTTGCAATTGGCATCCATTAGCTAAAGCTAATAAGCTTTTATTTAATGGTTTATAGCATTTTGGTAAATCAACTTCTTGTAAAATTGAATATACTGCTTTTCCTAAATAATTATATATTCTATTCATTTGATAATAATAAACTCTGCGAGCATAATTGTAACCATAATTTGAATTATTACATCCCATTTCGAATACCCCTCTTTCATCTTACGCTATACTATAATATTATTCATTTTTTTATCTCACGTTACAAAGTTAGTCAAATTTATACACAATCGAGTAGGAGGAAAATAATTATTTTATTTTCCGTCCTCTCACACCACCGTGCGTACCGGTCTGGTACACGGCGG
>NZ_JAJKGM010000069.1:0-8037 GCF_021412605.1 Clostridium celatum | reverse complement strand
CGCCGTGTACCAGACCGGTACGCACGGTGGTGTGAGAGGACGGAAAATAAAATAATTATTTTCCTCCTACTCGATTTGTTCTAAAAAATTATTTAAAAGGCAAGAATTATGTTATATCTTTTAAAATTAAGTTATATTATAGAATTTTGACTTATATAAAATAGTTTTGTAAAATGAATATTAGCGAAAATAGGGCATAATAATTAAAAAGAATGGAAAATGGCAAAGATTAGCCATTTCTAGTTATCCATTGGTTAACGGAGGATTTTAATGAAAGAATTTGATACAATATGCGCAATAGCAACTGCTTTAGGAGAAGGTGGTATTGCAATTATAAGAATATCAGGAGATAAAGCATTAGATATAGTTTCAAAAATATTTAAACCTAAGAGTAATGATGATATTAAGAATATGAAATCTTACACAATGAAGTACGGACATATCTATGATGTAGAAACTAATGAACTTATTGATGAAGTTATAATTAGTTTTATGAAAGGACCAAGAAGTTTTACAGCAGAAGATGTAATAGAAATTAATTGCCATGGTGGAGTAGTTTCAACTAATAAGGTTTTAGAAACTGTAATTAAGGCTGGAGCTAGACTTGCAGAGCCTGGAGAATTTACAAAGAGAGCCTTTTTAAATGGAAGAATAGACTTATCACAAGCTGAAGCAGTTATGGATATAATAAAAGCTAAAACAGATTTAGCAATGAAATCTGCATTAATGCAAAGTACAGGACACTTATCTAAAGAGATTAATAAATTAAGAGAATATATGTTAAATGTATTAGCTTTAGTTGAATTTGCCGTAGATTTTACAGAAGATGATGAGGAAGTAGATCCAAGTATACCTTTAAGAGTTGGAGAAAGCTTAGAAAAAGCCATAAATGAAATGAAAGTACTTTTAAAAGGTGCAGACGAAGGAAAGCTTATTAGAGAAGGATTAAGCTTAGCTATAGTTGGTAAGCCTAATGTAGGTAAATCATCATTATTAAATGCTTTATTAAGAGAAAAGAGAGCAATAGTAACAGATATAGCAGGAACTACAAGAGATATAATTGAAGAGTACATAAATTTAGATGGTATTCCAGTTAAGATAATTGATACAGCAGGAATTAGAGAAACAGAAGATGTTGTTGAGAAAATTGGAGTAGAAAGATCAAAAGAAAAGATTGAAGAAGCTGACTTAGTATTATTAGTTCTTGATTCATCAAGAGAATTAGATGATGAAGATAGGGAGATTATTGATGCTGTTGGCGATAAAAAGTGCGTAGTAATATTAAATAAAATAGATTTAGAATCTAAAATAGATGAAAATATAATAAGTAATTTTGAAAATATAATTAAAATTTCTGCTAAAGAAGAGATTGGATTAGGAGATTTAAAAAATACAATAAAAGAACTATTCTTTAGTGGGAAAATTGATGCTGAAAGTTTAATAATATCTAATTCAAGACATAAGCAAGCGTTATTTAGAGCATTAGAAAATGCAGAGAATGCTTTAAGTAGAGTAAGAATGAATGAATATTTAGATTTAATATCTATTTTTGTTACTTCATCTTTAAGAGCTTTAAATGAGATTACAGGTGATGAATTAGAAGAGGATTTAGTAAATAAAATATTTGGAGATTTCTGTGTAGGAAAGTAGGAGTAGAAAATGAGATATAATGCAGGAGAATATGACGTAATTGTGGTTGGTGCAGGTCATGCCGGATGTGAAGCAGGGCTTGCATCAGCTAGAATGGGATTAAAGACATTAGTATGCACATTAAATCTTGATGCTATAGGTTTAATGCCTTGTAATCCTAATATAGGTGGTACAGCAAAAGGACATCTTGTAAGAGAAGTTGATGCACTAGGTGGAGAAATGGGAGTAAATATAGATAATACATTTATCCAATCAAGAATGCTTAATACTTCTAAAGGGCCAGCTGTACATTCTTTAAGAGCACAAGCTGATAGAAAAAAATATCAAAATAGAATGAAGAGTGTTTTAGAACATCAAGAAAATCTTGAAGTTAGACAATTAGAAGTTATTGACGTTGAAGTTGAAGATGGAAAAGTTGTTGGAGTTTTAACTAAAAATGGAGCATTTTTTAAGTGTAAAGCTGTAGTTCTAACAACAGGTACATATTTAAGAGCTAGAATAATAATTGGAGATGTAACTTATAATAGTGGTCCTAATGGTTTGGCTGCTGCTAATGAGTTAACACAACATTTAATGGATCTTGGAATAGAAATGAGAAGATTCAAGACTGGAACTCCAGCAAGAATTAACAAGAGATCAGTAGATTTTTCTAAAATGATAGAACAACCTGGTGATAAAAAGATAGTTCCATTTTCATTTATGCATGACAATATAGATAGAGAACAAGTTTCTTGTTGGTTAACGTACACAAATGAAGAAACTCACAATATTATAAGAGATAACATCGATAGATCACCTATGTACAATGGGAGCATTGAAGGGGTAGGGCCAAGATATTGTCCGTCTATAGAAGATAAAGTTATGAAATTCCCTGATAAGAATAGACACCAAATCTTCGTAGAACCTGAAGGTGAAGATACATTAGAAATGTACGTTGGAGGAATGTCTTCATCATTACCAGAAGATGTTCAAGTTAAAATGTATAGAACTTTAGAAGGTCTTGAAAATGTTGAACTTTTAAGAACTGCTTATGCAATTGAGTATGATTCAATAAACCCAATGCAATTAAAACCAACATTAGAATTTAAAACTATTGAGGGATTATATGGAGCAGGTCAATTAAATGGTAGTTCAGGATATGAAGAAGCTGCGGCACAAGGTATAGTTGCTGGTATAAATGCAGCATTAAAAGTTCAAGGGAAAGATCCTATGATTTTAACTCGTTCTGATGCATATATAGGGGTTTTAATTGATGATTTAGTAACAAAAGGTACTAATGAACCATACAGAATGATGACATCTAGAGCTGAGTATAGATTATTATTAAGACAGGATAATGCGGATTTCAGATTAACTGAAATAGGTAGAAATGTTGGATTAGTAACAGATGAAAGATATAACAGATTCCTAAATAGAAAAGCTAATATAGAGAATGAAGTTGAAAGATTAAAAGAATTACAAATAACTAATAAGAGAGAAAATAATGAATTCTTAGTATCTCTTAATTCTACTGAGCTTAAAAAACCTATTAGAATGTATGAATTAATAAAGAGACCAGAATTAGACTACTTCATGTTAGCACCATTAGACCCTGAAAGACCAGAATATACAGATGATATTGGTGAACAAGTTAATATTATAGCTAAATATGAAGGATATATAACAAGCCAATTAGAACAAGTAAATCAATTTAGAAAATTTGAAAAGAAAATATTACCTGAAGAGATAGATTATAATGATGTAAAAGGATTAAGAGTTGAAGCTATTCAAAAGTTAAGTGCAATTAGACCAGTAAGTATAGGTCAGGCTTCAAGAATATCAGGAGTATCTCCAGCAGATATATCAGTATTATTAATATACTTAGAGCACCAATATAAAAAGAAAAAACAGGAGGACTAATTGATGAAGTTTTTTGACTTAATGAAAGCAGCTGCAAATGATGTTAATTTAGAATTAACAGAAACTCAATATGAACAATTTATAAAATATATGAGACTTGTTCAAGAATGGAATGAAAAAATAAATTTAACAGCAATTATAGAAGATGAAGAGTTTATAAAGAAACATTTTATAGATTGTATGAAGGCTTTTAAATCTGACGCTATAAGAAATGCTAAGACAATAATTGATGTTGGAACTGGAGCAGGTTTCCCAGGAATGCCAATAGCAATATTACATCCAAATGCACATATAACTCTTTTAGATTCTCTTAATAAAAGAATTAACTTTTTAAATATTGTTGTTAGAGAATTAGGACTAAAGAATGTTACAACAATACATTCAAGAGCAGAAGATGGTGCGAGAAAACCAGAGCTGAGAGAAAAGTTTGATATAGCTACATCAAGAGCTGTTGCAAATATGGCAGTATTATCAGAGTTTTGTATGCCTTATGTAAAAAAAGGTGGTTATTTTGTAGCATTAAAAGGGCCTTCTATAGATGAAGAGCTAGAAAATGGTTCAAATGCAATAAAAATATTAGGTGGAGAATTAAAAGAAATTATTGAAGTATCAATTGAGGAAACTGATTTAAAGCATAATATTGTTGAAGTTAAGAAAGTAAAAGAATGTCCTAAAACTTATCCTAGAAAAGCTGGAACAGTTAACAAGAAGCCTCTAAAGTAATAACATATTTAAAGTAAAAAAATATAAAACAGTTATATCACCTCTTTTATTCAAAGTTTATACAAAAAGAATAAGGGGTGATATATAAGATAAATAGGATTGTAATCTTAAATAGAAACATAGAGAAAAATAGTGTAAAATATTAACGAATAGTAAGTAAATTTATCTTATGAAAGTAGTGTACATATAGAAGGAAATAAAAAAGAAAAAGCGAATTGTTAAAATATGAAATAATATGTTGATTAACAAATTATGAGGGATGGTCAGGCAGATGAAAAAAGAGATAGTAAACATAAAAGTGGAGAATATATTTCCGAACGCTTATCAACCAAGAAAGTTTTTTAATGAGGATGCATTAAATGAATTAAGTGAGTCTATTAAACAATACGGAATAATTCAACCTATTACAGTAAGAAAAATAGGGGAAAAATATGAATTAGTTGCAGGAGAAAGAAGATGGAGAGCTGCTAGAATGGCCAAATTTGATGTAGTTCCATGTAACATAATTGAAATAACAGACACACAATCAGCAGAAATTGCATTATTAGAAAATTTACAGAGAGAAGACTTGAATTTTATTGAAGAAGCTGAGGCTTACTACAATTTAATTAATGATCATAAATTTACACAAGAAGAATTAGCAAGAAGAATGGGGAAAAAACAATCTACTATTGCTAATAAATTAAGGTTACTTAAATTAGGTAAAAAAGTAAGGGAATTATGTTTAGAAAATAATCTTACAGAAAGACATGCAAGAGCCTTATTAACATTACCTGATGAAGAGTTACAATTAAAAGTTATAAAAAAAGTAATTAAAAATGGACTTAATGTAAAAAAGACAGAAGAATTAATTAATGCAGAATTATTAAAACTAGCTGGAGAGCAAATGAAAAAGAGAAAGGGTAAAGGCGTTTTACCAGGAAAGCTTTATGTTAATACGATTAAACAAGTATTAAGTAAATTCAATATTCCAGCTGAGTATAAACTTCAAGATAAAGAAGAATGTATTGAAATTACAGTTTCTATCCCTAAAAATAAATAAAAAAAAGCACCCTAACGGGTGCTTTTTAGTTAAATTGAGACTTAAAGTTAACAAAAAAAGTGATGATATAACATTTTAGAAATTAATATGATTTCAGTTATATCATCACTTTTTCTACTTTAACTTTTAGCTAATTTATTTTGGAGACAGATTTTTAAGTTAATGTTTCCTGCTAAAAGAAGATATTAATTTTTGACGAAATTATGACAATTCTTGAAGGCGACATTGCAATCTTTTTGGCACATCTTAGCTCGCAATATAACTCAATGTTTCACGTGAAACAATTTTAGAAGAAAAATGTGTGATTTTTACTTTAATTTTAATATGTATATCTTTAATTATATATAGAAAATCTATATAATAGATGTATGGGAAGGGGGTGAAGTCCTTAAATAGGGCTTTTATGAAAAAGATATGTATTTTTAATCAAAAAGGTGGAGTTGGTAAAACTACTACTAACATTAACTTATGTGCTTATTTAGCAATGGAAGGTTATAAAGTATTAACGATTGATATTGATCCGCAAGGAAATACTACTAGTGGATTGGGATTAGACAAAAGAAGCTTAGAGGTTTCTATGTATGATGTATTAACAGCTAATACTTCTTTAAAGGATGTAATTATAAAAAGTGAATTAATTCCTAATCTTTCTATTGCACCATCAACTATGGAGTTAGCAGGTGCAGAGGTTGAAATAATAAATGTTAAAGAAAGAGAAACAATATTATTAAGACAAATAGAAGAAGTACAAGATGATTTTGATTTCATTTTTATAGATTGTCCTCCATCCTTAGGAGTTTTAACAATTAATGCTCTTACAGCTGTAGATTCTGTATTAATACCAATACAATGTGAGTTCTATGCTTTAGAAGGGGTTGGTCAATTAATTAATACAATTCAATTAGTAAAAAAATCATTAAATAAGGCACTAGAAATTGAAGGTGTACTTATGACTATGTATGATTTTAGAACTAATTTAAGTAATGAGGTATATGAAGAAGCCAAAAAGTTCTTTAATGATAAAGTATATAAAACAACTATTGCTAGAAATATAAGATTAGCTGAAGCACCAAGCTTTGGATTACCAATTATGTTATATGATGAAAAATGTAAAGGGGCAGCAGCCTATAAGCGTTTTGCAAAAGAATTCTTAAGTATGCAATAGAAAGGTGAATAAAAATGAGTAGTAAAAAATTTGGATTAGGTAAAGGTCTAAATGCTCTTATACCAGAGGATACTATGAAAAATAGTATTATAAGTAATGAAGCTAATAAATCTAATGGAGTTGAGTTGATTAATATAAACTTAATTAAAAGTAATGACAACCAACCAAGAAAATCTTTTGATGATGAAAAGATAATGGAATTAGCTGAATCTATAAAACACAATGGAATAATACAACCAATTATTTTAAAAAAGGATAATTCAGAATTTGTAATTGTAGCAGGAGAAAGAAGATGGAGAGCAGCGAAATTAGCTCATATAAAAGAAGTACCAGCTATAATAATGGATTTAACAGATAAACAGGTTTTAGAGGTATCTTTAATAGAAAATATTCAAAGAGAAGATCTTAATTCCATTGAAGAAGCTGTTGCTTATAAAAAGTTAATAGAAGAATTTAATTTAACACAAGAAGAACTAAGCAAAAGATTAGGAAAATCACGTGTCTCAATAACTAATACAATGAGACTTTTAAACTTAAGTGAAAATGTTCAACAGTATTTAATCGAAGGTGTAATATCTGAAGGACATGGAAGAGCTTTATTAAGCATAATAGATAATAAAGTTCAATATGAATTAGCACAAAAGGTAATTGATGATAAATTATCGGTTAGAGAGCTTGAATTCTTAATTAAAAAAATGAAAAGTGAAAATGGAAAAACTACTAAGAGTACTAGAAGTGAAAGTAATCCATATTACAAGGAAATTATGAATCAGTTAGAAAGTCATTTTGGGACTAAGGTAAATATAAGCAATAAAAATAATAAGGGTAAAATAGAGATTGAATATTATTCAGAGGAAGATTTGCAAAGAATACTAGAGATAATTAATTTATAATGTTTCACGTGAAACATTTGAAGGGACGAAAGATAAATGGACAAAATAATAGAGCTAATTAATCAATATTCAGCCTTTATAATAATTGGATTAGCACTTATAACTTTTTTACTTTTAATAATTACAATAATATTGTTAGCATCAGTAAGTAAGCTAAAAAAGAGATATAGAAAAATGATGAGGGGAGTTAATAATAAGAATTTAGAAGAAGTTATTAACTTAAATTTAGATAATATTGAAAAAGCAATGAATAGTTCACAAGATGCTATTAATGAGTGTAAAAAACTTTCAGAAGAAATGAAAGGTTGCGTAAATAAAGTTGCTGTAATGAGATATAAGGCATTTGAAAATGTAGGAAGTGATTTAAGTTTTTCAATTGCTATATTAGATTCATATAATGATGGTGTTATTATAACTGGAATTTATTCGAGACAAGATAGTACTACATATGCTAAACCGATAGATAAAGGAATATCAAGATATGATTTATCTGAAGAAGAATTGCATGTATTAAATCAAGCTATAAATAGTTAATAGAAAGTTATAATTAAAAAGCTGTACTAAAATAATAATATAAATATATATTATTATGAACTGCCCCCCGTCAAGTAGACAGGGTAAATAATAAAAAATTATGATGCTAAGGTATGACTCCTATATTCAAG
>NZ_JAJKGM010000068.1:0-8343 GCF_021412605.1 Clostridium celatum | reverse complement strand
ATATTAAATTTTATCCACAACTAATAATAGAAAAACCCTCTGTTTTTAAACAGGGGGTTTTTCAACAAACTGAAAAATAATAGGCTATGCATTTTGCATAGCCTATTATTTTTATATTTATTTTCTTAAGTCTGCTAAAATTTGAGTTTTATTTTTTGTTTTATCATCTACGTATTTAACAATTTTTGCAGGGGTTCCTGCCACTACAACTCCTGCTGGTACATCTTCTACAACTACAGAACCAGCAGCTACAACAGATCCCTTACCTATTTTAACCCCTTCTAATATAACAGCGTTAGCACCAATCATTGCATCATCTTCTATATAACAAGGATCTTTACTAGGTGGTTCTAATACTCCAGCAACAACAGCTCCAGCACCAAGATGAACTCTATTACCAAGTTTTCCACGTGCCCCTACTACTGCATTCATATCAACCATTGTACCTTCACCAATTTCAGCACCGATATTAATAACTGCCCCCATCATAATTACTGCATTTTTCTTAATGGTGACTTTATCTCTAATAATTGCACCAGGTTCAATTCTAGCATCAATTGATAAAAAGTCTAGCATAGGTATAGCAGAATTTCTTCTATCTGTTTCTACTCTAAAAGATTTAATCTTGTGCTTATTGTTTATAATAAGCTCAGTAATTATATCTGATTCACCAAATAGTATGTAGAAGTTATTTGAACCATACAATTCTATATTTTCATCAGAAATATCGCTTAAGTCTCCATTTACATATACCTTTACAGGTGTTGATTTCTTAGATTCTTTAATAAATCTAGCAATTTCATATGGGTCTGTTAAATTATAATTCATAAAATCATCCTTTCTGCATTATGCCCCAGTTTTTTTTACAGACAATTTTATTATAATAGAAAAAAATAAGATATAAAAGAGAAAACAGGAAAAAGATAGAAAAAACTTTACCTTTTTATTTCAATAATATAAAATTAATACAATGAATAAATAAAAAATATGTTTAAAAAGTATTAATATATAGTTAAATATTATTATATATCAAGAATTTTAATATATAAGGGGGCGAAACAAATGAATAGAAATTTAAGTAATGTTCAAATTTCAGGAATAAGAAAATTTTATAATGAAGTTCAAAAAGTAGATGGGGCTATTTCATTAACATTAGGACAACCAGATTTTAAATTACCAATGGCAATAGAAAATGGGTTAAAAAAGGCAATAGAAAATAATAAGACTACATACACTAGTAATGCTGGGATACTAGAATTAAGACAAGAGATTTGTAAATATTTAAATAAGTTAAATATTGTGTACAAGGAAGATAATATTTGTATTACAGTAGGTGGAAGTGAAGCATTATTTAGTATATTTACAGCATTAATTAATAATAAGGATAAGGTTTTAATTCCTACTCCTGCATATCCAGCTTATGAGAGTATAGTTACAATTTTAGGCGGGGAGGTTGTAAATTATTCTTTAGATAATAATTTTAAAATTAATACAAATGAAATAGAGAAAAAAATTAAGGAAGAGAGAATAAAGTATTTAGTATTATCTTTACCATCTAATCCTACTGGTGCAATTTTATCTAGAAGTGAAAGAGACCAATTAATTAAAATTATAAGAGAAAATGATATTATTGTTATAACAGATGAAATTTATGAAGCATTATGTTATGAGGAATATTACAGTATAGCACAAGAAAATGAAATTTTAGATAAAATTATATATGTTAGTGGGTTTTCTAAAATGTTTTCTATGACTGGATTAAGATTAGGGTATTTTGCATGTTCATATAATCTTATGAATGAAATTATGAAAATACATCAATATAATGTTTCATGTGCACCATCAATTTGTCAATATGCAGTATATGAAGGGTTAAAGTATGGTTTAAAAGAAGTTTATTATATGAAGGATATATTTAGAAAAAGAAGAGATTTAGTTGTAAATAAGCTTAAAGAAATGCAATTTGAAGTAGTAGAACCTAAAGGAGCATTTTATGTATTTCCAAGTATTAAAAAGTTTAATATGACATCTGAAGAATTTGCAACAAGGCTATTGCATGAAGAAAAGGTTGCATGTGTGCCAGGTAGTGCTTTTGGAATTGGTGGAGAGGGATATATAAGAATATCTTATTGTTACTCTGATGAAGAGTTAAATATGGCATTAGATAAAATTAATACATTTATAAAAAAGATATAAAAGTGATAAAAATAGTATTATATTCAATGGATATAATACTATTTTTTATTGAGTGTTCGTACAGAATAGTATAAAAAGGTATTAATGTACGTGAAAGAGTAATATATTTATATAAAAATTATTAAAAAAATATTTTTATAAACATTGATATTTAAAGTTTAAAATAAGTAAATATCTAGGTTTAAGCGTTTTCTTAATAGTTACACATTTCCATATTATTAAAAAAAAGGAATAATATTAAGAGTTTATCAAAAGTATAAAGAAATAATTGATAAACTTTATTGACAATATTTGGAAAATATATATAATAATATATAAATACAATTGAATAAATATGGGAAATAAATATAAAAGGGGGGGCGTTTAAATGATAAAGTATATTGGGAAAAGAATATTATCTAGTTTAGTAACTATTTGGGTAGTAGTTACTTTAACATTCTTTTTAATTAGATTAATGCCTGGAGGTCCTTTTGATGGTGATAAAATTACACCTCAAATAAAAGCAAATCTTGAAGCTAAATATGGATTGGACAAACCTTTGGGCGAGCAATATTTAATGTATATTACTAATTTATTAAAAGGTGATTTAGGAGAATCTATGCAATTTAGAGGAAGGCAAGTTTCTAATACAATAAAAGTATCTTTTCCTAAATCTGCAAAAGTTGGAGGTATAGCAGTTATTTTTTCAGTAACTATAGGTGTATTACTAGGGATAATATCTGCATTAAATGCAAACAAATGGCCAGATAGACTTTGTATGTTTATTGCAACTTTAGGAATAACAATTCCGAGTTTTGTAATTAGTGCTTTGCTTATATATGTTTTTGCTAGTCATTTAAAATTATTACCGACCACAGGACTTGATGGATGGAAAAGTTATATAATGCCGGTAATTGCGCTTGCAGGAAGTTCTACTGCTTTCATAACAAGATTAACAAGAAGTAAGCTTATGGATGTTTTAAAATCTGATTATATAAGAACTGCAAAAGCAAAAGGATTAAGTAATAAAGTTGTTATATTTAAACATGCATTAAAAAATTCAATGATTCCAGTAGTAACGTATTTAGGACCTTTAGTTGCTGGTATATTAACAGGTTCATTTGTAGTAGAAAAGATTTTTAATATTCCTGGATTAGGTAAAGAATTTGTTTCAACTATACCAAATAGAGATTATTCAGCTTTACTTGGAGTAGTGGTATTTTATGCAATACTTATAGTTACATGCAATTTAATTGTTGATTTAATATATGTACTTATAGATCCAAGAATTAAGCTAGATGAGATTAAGTGATAAGGGGGAGAAAATATGGAGTCAAAAATTAAAGAAGATTTTGAATTTGCGGAAGAGTTATTTGCTCCTTTAAATGAAGAAGAAAGAAAGCTTGAAACAATAGTAAGACCAAGTGTGGGATATTGGAAAGATGCTTGGAGAAGGTTGAAGGCAAATAAAGTTGCACTTATATCTTTAATAATAATTTTATTAGTTATTTTATTAGCAATAATAGTACCTATAGTATCTCCATATGGTTATGCAGAAACAAATCATAAATTAAATAATCAAGGCCCAACGCTTCAGCATATTTTTGGTACAGATGCAATTGGAAGAGATATATTTGTTAGAGTAATGTATGGAGCTAGATACTCACTTATAATTGGGTTTTCAGCAGCAGCGATAAATTTAGTTGTTGGAGTTTTATATGGGGGTATTGCTGGATTTGTAGGTGGAAAAGTAGATAATATAATGATGAGAATAGTTGATGTTCTATATTCAATTCCTACAATGATTTATGTGGTATTAATAATGGTTGCTTTTAGAGCTGCTGGAATTGGTTCAAGTGGAGTTGGAACTATAGTTTTAGCACTTTCTATTTCTTATTGGGTAGGAATGGCAAGAATAGTTAGAGGAGATATACTTCAATTAAAACAACAAGAATTTGTCCTTGCAGCTAGAACTTTAGGGGCATCTAAAAAAAGAATACTAATAAGACATTTAATACCAAATTGTATGGGATCAATAATAGTAACATTGACATTATTTGTTCCATCAGCAATATTTACAGAAGCCTTTTTAAGCTATTTAGGTTTAGGGATTAATGCGCCATTAGCATCACTTGGAACACTTTGTAATGATGCAATGAATTCTATTTATAGATATCCGTATCAATTGTTTTTTCCAGCACTTATGATTTGTATAATAATTTTATCATTTAATTTATTAGGTGATGGATTAACAGAAGCATTAGATCCAAAACATCAAAGATAGGAGGAAAATATAATGAGCAAATTATTAGAAGTTAATAACTTAAAAACCTCCTTTCAAACTCATATTGGAGATGTTCAAGCTGTAAGGGGAATATCCTTTTATTTAGAAAAAGGTGAAGCCCTTGGAGTTGTTGGAGAATCAGGCTGTGGAAAGTCTGTAAGTATGATGTCTATAATGAGATTGTTGGGAAAAAACGCTAAAATAACTGCTGATTTAATTTCATTTGATAATAAAGATATTACTAATATGACTGAAAAGGAAATGCAAAATATTAGAGGTAATGATTTAGCTATGATATTTCAAGATCCGATGACATCATTAAATCCTTTGTATACAGTAGGTAATCAATTAACAGAACATCTAATTAAACATAAAAAAATATCAAAAAAAGAAGCAAATGCACTTGCAATAAAAATGCTTGATTTAGTTGGAATACCAAGTCCTGAAAAAAGAATGAAGCAATATCCTCATGAATTTTCAGGCGGAATGAGGCAAAGGGCTATGATTGCAATGAGTCTTATATGTGAACCAAAACTTATAATTGCAGATGAGCCAACAACAGCCTTAGATGTAACAATACAAGCACAAATATTAGATTTAATGAAAGATTTAAAAAGTAAATTAAATACATCTATTATACTTATAACTCATGATTTAGGGGTAGTTGCAGATCTTTGTACAAGAATTAATGTAATGTATGGTGGAATAATTGTTGAAGAAGGAAGCGATGAGGATATATTTTATAGAAGTAAACATCCATATACATGGGGGCTTTTAAATAGTGTGCCTAACCCTAAGCAAGAAATTAAAGAAAAGTTAGTTCCTATAGAAGGGCAACCACCTGATTTATTAAAACCACCTGAAGGATGCCCATTTGTGGCTAGGTGTAATTATGCAATGAAAGTTTGTCTTAAAAATCAACCGCCATTATTTGATTTAGGTGAAGGTCATAAATCAGCATGTTGGCTTTGTCATAAAAATGCACCAAAAGTTGAAAAAATACTAGGAGGAACGTTTAATGGCTGAAAAAGAAGTGTTATTAGAAGTGAAAAATCTATGTAAATATTTTGAAGTTAAAAAAGGATTATTTTCACGTGAAAGCTATGTCAAGGCAGTTGATGATGTTTCTTTTACAATTAATGAAGGAGAAACATTAGGATTAGTAGGTGAATCTGGCTGTGGTAAAACTACAACTGGAAGAACTGTATTAAATCTTTATAAAGCAACTAAGGGTAATATTATATTTGATGGAATAGATATCACAAATTTTAATGATAAGCAGATGTTACCTTTTAGAAGACAAATGCAAATGATATTTCAAGATCCATATGCATCTTTAAATCCACGAATGACCGTCGGAGATATAATTGGAGAGTCTATAGATATACATGACTTATATAAAGGTAAAGAAAGAGATGATAGAATTAGGTTTCTTTTAGATAAAGTTGGACTTAATGGATCTCATATAAATAGATATGCACATGAATTTTCAGGTGGGCAAAGGCAACGTATTGGTATAGCAAGAGCATTGGCTGTAGAACCTAAATTTATAGTTTGTGATGAGCCCATATCAGCTTTAGATGTATCTATACAGGCTCAAGTTATTAATATGCTTGAAGAATTACAAGAAGAGTTTAAATTGACATATTTGTTTATAGCGCACGATTTATCTATGGTTAAACATATATCTACTCATATAGGTGTTATGTATTTAGGAAAATTAGTTGAAAAAGGAACAAGTACAGAAGTTTATTCAAATCCAATGCACCCATATACTCAAGCACTTTTATCTTCAGTACCAATTCCAGATCCAAGAATTGCAAAAGTAAATAAAAGAATTATATTAGAAGGTGATATACCATCACCTATAGATCCGCCACCAGGGTGTAGATTTAAAGGAAGGTGCAGATATGCTAAAGCTATTTGTGGCCAAGAAGAACCCAAAATGAAGGAATTAGAAAAGGGTCATTTTGTTGCATGTCATTTATTTTAAAATAAGATAATAATTTGCTAAAGCAAGTTATATATATTTATATAATAAAAGGGGGATAAACAATGAAAACAGGCAAAATAAAAAAGCTATGTGCATTAGCACTAGCATTGGCATTAGGAGTTACTTCTCTTGTTGGCTGTGGTTCTAATGAGACTGGGGATAGTAGTACTGAAACAGAAAATAACCAAACATCATCTACAACTGAAACTACGGAAAGTGAACAGGAATTAGTTTATAATTTAGGGGCAGAAACTAAAACAATTGATCCAGCTCTAAATAATGCAGTAGATGGTTCAATAATAATTGCAAATGCATTTGAAGGGTTAATGAAACTAGATGAAAATCAAAAAGCAATTCCTGGAATTGCAGAAAGTTATGATGTAAGTGAAGACAATTTAGTATATACTTTCCATTTAAGATCAGATGCTAAATGGTCAGATGGTGAGCAAGTTAAAGCTGGAGACTTTGAGTATGCATGGAAGAGAGTGTTGAACCCAGATACAGCAGCAGATTATGCTTTCCAATTATATTATTTAGTTGGAGCAGAAGAGTATAATACTGGTTCAGGATCTGTTGATGAGGTTGGTGTTAAGGCTTTAGATGATGAAACATTAGAAGTTACACTAAAGAATCCAACTACTTATTTTTTAGAATTAACAGCATTTCCAACATTAATGCCTGTTAGGGAAGATATAGTTTCAGCTAATCCAGATGCTTGGACACAAGAGCCAGAATTATATGTTTCAAATGGTCCTTTTACTTTAAAAGAATATAATATGAAGGATTCATATGTATTTGTTAAAAATGAAAATTATTATGGAAAAGATAATGTTAAATTAGATACTTTAAAGTTTAGAATGATTGAAGATGAAGTTTCAGCTTATGCATCAGTTAAAAATGGTGAAGTTGATATGTCAGAAAATCTACCAACAGCTGAGATACAACCAGGGCAAGAAGAAGGATATGTAGAAATTTATCCTTACCTTGGGACTTATTTCTATGCTATTAATGTAAATAATAATACTGATAAATTACCTGAAGATGTACAAAAGGCATTAAGTGATAAGAGAGTTAGACAGGCACTATCATTAGCAATAGATAGAACAACAATAGTTGAAAATGTTACTATGGGTGGACAAATTCCAGCATATAGCTATGTTCCAGAAGGAATCCCAGGCGGTGAAGAAGGAACAGAGTTTGCAGATAAGAAATACTGGGATGTTGATGATATGGATGGAAATATTGAAAAAGCTAAAGCCTTATTAGAAGAGGCTGGATATCCAAATGGTGAAGGATTACCAACATTTGAATTACTATATAATACAAATGAAGGTAATAAGCTTATTGCTGAAAGTATACAACAAATGTGGGCTGCTATTGGTGTAAATGTAGAACTTGCTAATCAAGAGTGGGCAGTATTCCAAGATTCAAGAAAGAATGGTAATTTCCAAATTGCTAGACATGGATGGATTGGAGATTATGTTGATCCAATGACATTCTTAGACATGTGGATGACTGGATTAGGTAATAATGATCCGAAGTTCTCAAATGAAGAGTATGATTCATTAATTACACAAGCTATGGCTGAAACAGATTCAGTAAAAAGATCTGAAATTTTAAGACAAGCAGAAGATATATTAATGGATGAAATGCCAATAATACCTATTTATTATTATACTCAAGTAAAGGCTGTAAATCCAAAGGTTAAAGGTGTTGTTGTATCACCATTAGGTCAAGTTTACTTTGAAAATGCTTATATAGAAGAATAAATTAAATAGAAGGACTATATCAAAAGATATAGTCCTTCTATTTAATTTCCAGTTTGTTGAAAAACCCCCTGTTTAAAAACAGAGGGTTTTTCTATTATTAGTTGTGGATAAAATTTAATATT
>NZ_JAJKGM010000067.1:0-8801 GCF_021412605.1 Clostridium celatum | reverse complement strand
ATATTACTGGAAATCAAAATTTCCAGTAATATTTGATTTATAAGAAACTATATTACACAAAATTATCTACAGTCTCAATATGGATAAATTAACTAAAAAATAAGTTTAAAATCCATCTTCCATTTATATTATAAAAATTATTTATTAAATACTTTAAACTCAGGTAGCTTACTAGTAGACACTACAGTTGGAACAACTGAAACAAGTGGCTCTAAATACTCTACAGCTTCAGGTGTTAAATTATTACCTTCTTCATTAATCCATTCAGTTGGGAAATATTTAACGTTATTAGCTATTTTGTTAGCCTCAACTAAGAAATATGATGAAGTATAAGGGGTATTACTCTCTCTCTTTATACCAATCATGTAGCCACATTTTCCTAAGCTAGCTTGCTTTAGGGCTTCAGCACCAACTTCATAAGCTTCTTCTAAGTCAATATTTGAAGCACAATGCATAGCGCATCTTTGAAGAACCCCAAGTTCTAAAGATTTAACTCTTTTAGTTATTCCAGATGAAATTATTAAGTTCTTTAAGAAAAGACCAACTCCACCTAATTGAGCATGACCAAATTTATCATGTGCTTGAGCATTACTTTCAGCAACAAATTTTCCTTCAGCAGTTCTAATACCTTCAGAAACAACTATATAAACTTGATTTTGCTCTTCAAATTTAGCTTTTACATCCATTAAGAACTTGTCTACATCAAAGGCAACTTCAGGTAAATAAATAAAATCAGCAACTTGTTTTCCGTTCATTTTAGCTAGAGATGCAGCAGATGCAAGCCAACCAGTATCACGTCCCATAGTTTCTAAAATAAATATTCCATTGTTTATGTAAACAGAAGAATCTAAATAAGTTTCTAATACTGTTGTAGCAATAAATTTAGCAGCACTACCAAAACCAGGAGTATGATCAGTATACATTAAATCATTATCTATAGTTTTTGGAATACCTATAAATTTAATATCTATATTTGTTTTTTCAGCATAGTAGCTTAATTTTGCAATAGTATCCATTGAGTCATTTCCGCCAACATAAAAGAAGGCTTTAATATCATTAGCTTTAAGAATTTCTAATAATCTATCATACTCATCAGTTGATTCTTCTAATTTTTTCATTTTATATCTACAAGAACCTAAACCAGATGATGGTGTATATCTAAAATTGTTAATTTCAGTTTGTGAAAATGATGATAAATTAATTATATTACCATTAAGAATTCCTTCGATACCATTTAGTCCTGCATAAACGTTATTGAAAACACCTAATTTATTATTTGCCTCTAATAATCCAACAACGCTAGAATTTATAACTGATGTAGGACCGCCTGATTGTGCTATAATGCAATTTGCCATTAAAATACTCTCCTTTTAAGTTGAATTTAAATTTATGTAATGATTTTTATTTTAAATTAATATAGCATACTTGCTGTAATATGTAGTTTTTTATATTTTATTAATCATAATTAATATAGATAAATGTGATATACTATTTAACTTAATTAATTAATACAATATATACTATACAATAAAAATCATATAAATAAAAGACATAAAAATAAAATTTACAATAATAATCATAGGTAGATAAATTTAATAATATAATTATACAAATATTGCAAAAAGGAGAGGCGAATGAATTTACAAGATATAATTGTTATAGGTGTGGCATTAGCGATGGATGCTGTTGGAGTTACTATAAGTATAGGTTTAAATGCAAAAGTAAAAAGAAGTAATAAAGTTGCATTTATAATATCTTTTGCTGTATTTCAATTTTTATTCTTCTTTTTAGGTGGAATAGGCGGGCATTTATTTGAAAAATATATAACAGCTATACCTAATTTAATTGGTGGAATAGCAATTTCTATAGTTGGAATTATGATGATTAAGGAAGGCTTTGAAGATAATAATAAGGATGGAGCATTATTAGTAAAAAGAGGAATGGTATTAATTTTAGGTATATCAGTTAGTATTGATGCATTAGTTGTAGGATTTACTGCATTTAGTTATGTTAGTAATATATCTAATGTACTAGTAGATTCAACTATTGTTGGAGTAATAACATTAATACTTTCCACATTTGCATTTTATTTATGTAGATACATAAGAAGAATAAATTTTATATCTAAATATGCAGATTTTTTGGGAGGCATAACATTAATTATATTTGCCATTAAAATGATTTTCTTCTAAGAATATGTACAATAATTTATATACGCTTTAAAAATGAGAAATTGTAAGTATAAAAAAAGAGGACCTATATGATGGACTTTGAGAAAATCCAATTTATATGTAGGGGTTCTTTTTTTTGCGATGAAATGAAGAGAATAAATGAATAATCACTAAAAAGCATTTTTATGTATATAAAAAATAATGAAAATATAAAAAGTTTCATAAAAATAGTTTGACAATATAAAAGATATGGTTTATATTAAGTTTGTGGTAAGAATACACATGTATTCTATACAAAGACAACAAATAGATAAAAAATACAAATGTATTTTAAGGGGATACAAATATATGAGGGGGCTTAGTATGAGAAAAATATCTTTAATTACAAGAATATTTTTATGTTTAATTTTAGGAATAAGTATAGGCTTAATATGTGGAAATAATGATATTGATTTTCCAGTAAGAATATTAGCTACTTTTAGTGGACTATTTGGAAATTTCTTGTCATTTGTGATTCCATTAATAATTATAGGATTTATAGTTCCAGGGATAGCATGTCTTGGTGGAAAGTCAGGTAAAGGTCTTATAATAACAACAGTTATTGCATATATATCAACAATAGGTGCTGGATTTGCAGCATACTTAATTGGAAGTAATATATTACCTAGATTTATAAATGGAAGTGTATTATTAGGTGAAGGTGGGAAAGAGATTCAACCTTACTTTTCAATAGAAATACCAGTAATTATGAGTGTAATGTCTGCTCTTGTATTAGCCTTCATATTAGGTATAGGTTTATCAAAAATAAAAAATAGTGCTATGTTGAAAATGGTAGGAGAATTTAATAGCATAGTTTTAATGATAGTTACTAAAGTCTTAATTCCGTTAGTTCCAATATATATTGGATGTGTTTTTGCAAAGTTAAGTTATAGTGGTGAGATATTTAATACATTAAAATCTTTTGGACTTGTGTATGTAATATTATTTTCACTACAATTAGCATATATATTATTACAATATTGCATTGCTGGTGCAGTGAAAAGCGAAAATCCATTTAAACTTATAAAAAATATGATTCCTTCATACATGACAGCTGTTGGAACACAATCATCAGCAGCAACAATTCCAGTTACTTTGGCATGTGTTAAGAAGAATAATGTCAGTGAAGAAGTTTTAGATTTCGTTGTCCCTCTAGGAGCAACAATACATTTAGCAGGAGATACTATAACTTTAGTACTTACTTCAATGGCTGTCATGTATATGAATGGACAAGTTCCTACTTTTGGAATGATAATGCCGTTTATACTTATGCTTGGTGTCACAATGATAGCAGCACCAGGAGTACCAGGTGGAGGAGTTATGGCGGCACTTGGACTATTAGAATCAATGCTTGGCTTTGGTACTTTAGAAAAACCCCTTATGATTGCACTTCATGCAGCTCAAGATAGCTTTGGTACTGCAACAAATGTAACAGGGGATGGAGCTATTGCTATATTAGTTGATTATATAATAAATAGAAAAAATAATAAAAGTAAAAGTAAAGATACTATAGTAGCATAAGTATTGAATATATTTTTATTGATGAAAGAGTTAGATAAGAGTTTTATCTAGCTTTTTTTATTTGAGATTAATGATAAATAGTATTATTATATTTAACTTAAATGGTGCATAAATGTACTATACTTTTAATTAGTTAAAGAAAAATTAGTATAGGCTTAAGAGATATTCCAGTAAAAAGTTAATGCTATTATTAAGTAAATGATATATAATGTTATAAGTGAACGCTATATAATGCTTTTGTTAGTAACTGGGCATATATAGTGTTCTTTTTTATTAAAATCTATATTAATTATGTATATTTTATTTAATGTAATACATTATTTAAGGATAAATTTAATCGTAAGGGAGAAAAGATGATATTTAAAGAGTTAAATGTAATAGAGCCTGTATTAAAGGCTATAAGTGAGGCTGGATATGAAAAGCCTACGGAAATACAAGAAAATTCAATTCCTGTAGTGTTAAAAGGAAGAGATATTTTAGGGTGTGCACAAACAGGAACTGGAAAAACAGCAGCCTTTGCAATTCCAATAATACAAAATATAGTTACAGCTAAAGGCAACAGTAAAGAAAGAAGCATAAAAGCTTTAATTGTAGCACCTACTAGAGAATTAGCTATTCAAATAGAGGAAAATTTCACTATATATGCAAAATATTTAGATATAAAGAACACGGTTATTTTTGGTGGAGTAAACCAAACGTCTCAAGTAAGAAAAATAAATGCGGGAGTAGATGTATTAGTTGCAACACCAGGAAGACTTTTAGATTTAGTTAATCAAAGACATATTGATTTAAGTAATGTTAAATACTTTGTACTTGATGAAGCTGATAGAATGCTTGATATGGGAATGATTCATGATGTTAAGAAAATAATATCGAAATTACCTAAGGAAAGACAAAATTTATTATTTTCAGCTACTATGCCAAAAGAAGTAACTAAGCTTGTTAATTCTATTTTAAAGAATCCAGTTAAAGTAGAGGTTCAACCGGTTTCTTCAACAGCAGAAATTATTTCACAAGGTGTATATTTTGTGCCTAAAAAGAATAAAAAATCATTACTGATTCATTTATTAAAAGATGAAAGTATAAAGTCAGTGATAGTTTTTTCAAGAACTAAGCATGGAGCAAATAAGATAGCAAAAGATCTTGAAAAGGCTGGAATACAAAGCGCAGCCATTCATGGAAATAAGTCTCAAAATCAAAGACAATTAGCATTAAATAATTTTAAGGAAGGTAATATAAGAGTTTTAGTTGCTACAGATATTGCAGCTAGAGGAATTGATATTGATGAATTATCTCACGTTATAAATTATGATCTTCCAGATGTGGCAGAAACTTATGTACATAGGATTGGACGTACAGGAAGAGCTGGGGCTTCAGGAGTTGCAATAACTTTTTGTGATGAAGAAGAAAAAGCAATGTTTAGAAGTATTGAAAAAATTATTGGTAAGTCTATACCTGTATTAGAAGAAGAGTATGAAATAATACAACCAGTGGTTACAATTCAAGCAAAGAGTAATAGTGAAAGAAATAAAGGTAATAGAAACAACAATAATAGAAACAAAAATAGGAATGGAAAAAGTAACTATAGAAGTAAATCATATAATAAAAACAAACCTAATAAAAGTAGCAATTAGAAATATATTTCATAATTAGCATAATGTATATTAATGATATGAATTAAATTAAGAGTATTAATATGTTATATATGATATAATTAGAAATAAGAAAAATATTAGATTTAAAATTAATTAAAAGGTGGAGATAATTACGAAAAATAAAGTATTTAATGAATTAGATAAGAATTATAGGTATTTAAATAATTATATGATAGCCATGGAAAAAGCATTGTTTAGAGATGCAAATATTTCAATAACAAAAGCTAAAATGTTTTCAGAGAATTTAACACAAGAAGTAGCAAAACTTGAAGGTTTAGGGTTGCTTATTGGTATGGATCAAAATGATAGATTAAAAGAGTTAAAGATAAAAACAGACATAGATGAAGATGGACTAGCTATATTTAATAAAATAAGAAGAGTAATTAATATGTCTTCTATAGATAGTAGAAATAATAGCGAATCAGCATTAATATTACATAGATGTTCTTATGATTTAACATGTTGGTTTTTTAATAGATATATAAATAAAGAGTTTAATATGGAAGAATATATAATGCCAACAGTTAATATAAAATCATAAAATTTTTTTAATAGCATAAAACGATAAATGGGGTATTTAGGCCATTCTAAAGAATATAAAGTTTATTGGAAAAATATATTTTAAAAAAATAAAAAATAAAGTTTGTAATATAAGTAATACTATGTTACACTTAGTGAGTAGCAGAAATGCTAACAAAATAATAGATTTCATTTGGATAGGTAGTTTCTCGTAAATTAGAGATTATATTATCAATTTAAAATCTTAAAATTTAGGAGGAATAGTTATGACAGATAAGACTATTGTATGTAGAGATTGTGGAAGTGAATTCGTATTTTCAGTAGGAGAACAAGAATTCTACAAAGAAAAAGGATTCGATAACGAACCAACAAGATGTGTTGCTTGTAGAAGAGCTAAAAAAGAACAAAATAGAAGATAATTTTAGATTGTTATAGGCTGTAGTTTTAAACTACAGCCTTTTTATATATAAAAATACAATAGATTATATTACAGTATTATGATATTTTAATAGTATTAAATAACTTATGGGGGGATAGTATGCCTATATACCAATTAACAGATGAAATAATGTTTCCAAATCCAGAGTTTGCAGAAGAGGATGGATTATTAGCTGTAGGTGGAGATTTAAGATGGGAAAGGCTTTTATTAGCTTATTGTAATGGGATTTTTCCTTGGTATAATGATGAAGATCCAATATTATGGTGGTGTCCAAAACCTAGATTTATTATAAAACCAAATGAAGTTAAAATATCAAAATCAATGAAGAGAGTTTTTAATAAGGGTGAGTTTAAAATTACTTTTGATAATGATTTTCAAGGTGTAATAAGTAAATGTAAGGAACTTAGAGAAAATAAAGAAGGAACATGGATAACTGATGATATGAAGGAAGCCTATATAAATTTATTTAATAAAGGTTTTGCTTCAAGTGTAGAAGTATATAAGAATGAAAAGCTTGTAGGTGGGCTTTATGGAGTTAAAATAGGAAGATGCTTTTTTGGTGAAAGTATGTTTTCAACAGAAACAAATGCATCTAAATTAGCTTTGATAAGTATGTGTAAAAAGCTAGAAAGAGAAGGATATCTATTTTTAGACTGTCAAATGCATACTAATCATTTAGAAAGTATGGGTGGAAAATTTGTAAGTTGGGAAGAATTTAAGGAGATGTTACAACAAGGAATTGATTTATTTTAAATACATTTATTAGGTTAGAATATATTATTAGTAATAAATATATAGGCTTAAGAAATTAATCTATAAATATAAGGAATAGTTATAAAAAGAAAGAATTTAAATATAAAATTAAATAAATCTAAATTTAAAATACTTTTATAGAATAAATATAATTAGATTCTATGAAAGTATTTTTATATTTTCTAAGAGATAAATCACTTTAAAATTTAATGGTCTTGATTTTCTTTCCCATTGAAAAAAAATAATATTTTTATGATAAAATGGTTTAAAAGTTTAAACTGTTTAATGAAGCTTTTAGTAATAATAAAATAATTAGACATTAGAAATAGTCTGTTATATGAAGAATAAAATAAAAATTAATGTGGGTTTGTGATATATAAAACAATTAAAGATATAGAGGGATTTTAAGTATACATGACCCAGAGATAAAATTACATATAATAGGGATATAAAATATAAACTTATATAAAAGGGAAAGTAATTATGGATAAATGTAAACAAAGGATGTTTAAATTAGCTGAAAGATTTAAGAGTTCACGAAGTGCTTTCATTGCATTAGGAGATGAAACTAGACAATTAATTATTATTGCATTACTTGAAAGTGATCATAATGGAATTAGAGTTGGTGAAATTACTTAAAAGACACATTTATCGAGACCTGCGGTATCTCACCATCTTAGAATATTAAAAAATGTAGGAATAATAAATATGAGGCGTGAAGGAACTAAAAACTATTATTATGTTAATTCAGATGAAACACAATGGAGAGAACTAAAGGATTTGATGAATTATATATATGAAATAGTTCAAGATGTTAATTGTTCTAAAAATGAAGAAGAAAATTTTTAAATATATAAGGGAGAGTGTTAGCAATGGATATTTTAACAGCTATGAAGGAGCGTCATTCTGTAAGGAGTTATACAGATAAAAAAATTAGTTCAGAAATTCAATGTGAATTAAGAAAAACAATTGATGAATGCAATAATGAAGGAAATATGAATATACAACTATGTGTTGATGAACCTAATGCATTTAGTGGTAAGATGGCTCATTATGGAAATTTTAAAAATGTTAAAAATTATATAGCTATTATCGGAAAAAAAGGAGATAATCTTGATGAACGTTGTGGATATTATGGGGAAAAGATTGTTTTAAAAGCAGCACAATTAGGGCTTAATACATGTTGGGTAGCACTTACTTATAGTAAATCAAAGGTGAAATGTACAGTAAATAGAGATGAAAAATTAGTATGTGTAATTGCCATTGGATATGGTGAAACTTCAGGGATTTCTAGAAAAACAAAAACTATAGAAGAACTTTCTTCAGTAGAGGGTGAAATGCCAGAGTGGTTTAGAAAGGGAATGGAGGCTGCACAACTTGCACCAACAGCAGTTAACCAACAAAAGTTTAATATAATACTTAAAGGAAATGAAGTTAAAGCAAAAGCTTTAATGGCATTTTACAGTAAAGTAGATCTTGGAATAGTAAAATATCACTTTGAAATAGGTGCGGGAAGTAATGGTTGGCATTGGGCTGAATAATTTCACTTAAATTATTATTAAATAAAAAATTTATACAATAGGTAAATTATAAATAATAAAAGTTGAGTTACTTTAATGTAATCTCAGCTTTTTTTGTGTGTGCCCAGCATGGGCAACAACTTGACGGTGAAAGTCCGTTGTGGGCTTGGTAGTGGGAACCACT
>NZ_JAJKGM010000066.1:0-8857 GCF_021412605.1 Clostridium celatum | reverse complement strand
AGTGGTTCCCACTACCAAGCCCACAACGGACTTTCACCGTCAAGTTGTTGCCCATGCTGGGCACACACAAAAAAAAGATTGATGAATATAATTTATCAATCTTTTTTAATCTTATAATATTAATAGTTTATTTTAAAAATTCGTATTTAAATAAAAATGGTACTATTTCCTTTAAATAATAACATTTAACTAAAGATGTTAATGTAGAGATATCTCCATTAAGCATAGGATAATCATATACGGTTTCCCCTAATTCATTTTTATGATGTGTATTTAATTCATCTTTTATTTGATAAATTCCATATGTTAACTCAGCATTGTAATTTGAAGTTAATTTAGCTTTATATAATATTTTATTCCATAAATCTATCAATGTTTTCTCTGTATCATTTACTTTTAAGTTATTTAAGTCCATGCTTACAATAGTTTCTCCATTAGTTGTATCAAGACATATTTCATTTTTATAGAATATACCATTGCTTCCTATAAAACTTCTCATATGATTTTGACTTTCTAATGTGCAAAATAGCAGTATTTTCAGTAAATCTTGTTTACCTTTTGATGTAGCAATATGTTTAAAAAATCGTTCTGAACCATCTGCTGATTTCATAACCCTAGTTCTTTCGGTCCAGCTCGTATTATATCTAATATAGCGGCTTGCTGCAAATATAGGAAGTTTTTCCAAATAATTATCTTTTCTTAGAAAAAAGCCATGACCATTATATCTTCCAGCAATCAATAAACTTGATACATTATCTGGATTATCAAAACCTGAGCTATCAGCCACAAGATATCCAATAATATTTTCATCATACAAGGGCTTTAAACTTTTTTTAACATTATTAGGTGCTTCAAGTCCATTTAAGCCAACTAATATACCTGTTTCTGTTTCAGTTGTTAGTTTTCTTTTATCATAATAAATATTGCTATATTTAGTGAAAATCTTTTTAACATCAAGATTATCACAACAAACTAGCTCATTATCCTTTATGTCATAAGCTTTTAATACAAAAGATAGTTGCGTTAAACAGTCCTCATTAGTCCATAATGCAACCATAATACATGCATTTATACTTGTATGAAAATGTTTTCTATTGAAAGCGTACCCATCTAATAATTTTTTAGAAATTAAATGTTGAACCTTCCAATACTTTACAGGTGAAAAAACTATATAACTATCTGTTGTTTGTCTCAAATAATATTTGAAAGCAGACCATATAAATGCATTTCCTAAATCATTTGTTGCAACACCTTTTACTTCCTTTTTCATTTCTTCTACAACAAAACTTTTCTTCCATATAGATGATGTTTTAGATTTACTCTTTTTTTGGTGTTCTATCGATGTAGTTTCTGCATATGGAGGATTCTCAAAAAGAATTATTGTACACTTGTTATCTTTGATGTATTTTTGAATTAGCTCATTATATACATAATCTTTACTAAGAGCATTTGCATTTTTAACAAACCCTTTATCGTAAGTTTCGTCAGTTTCTATTGGTGGTATAATAAATCTTACTTTATCTGAAAGTCTCTCACAAAGAACCTTATACTCATAATATTCATATGTAGATAAAATACAATGTGATAGCTCTTCATCAGTTAAAATTGCTTCTAAATTACCTGTTCCAGCACATCTATCTATAATAATATAATCATTACCTTTAGGAACTCTTTCTATAGCCTTTCTAAGCAACTCTGCCGCTTTTTCACAATATAACTTTGGTGTATAAAAAGCTCCTAAATTCTTTTTATTTAAGTCATCGTTTAATTTATCCATTAAATATTTAAATTTCTCATTTGTTTTACCTTTATACGGTAATATATGACCTTCAAAATGCTTAGGTTGTCGGATTTCTCCAATGATTTTTATCAGTCCTTCTAAATCTCCAAGAAAATCTCCTTTATGAGCATTAGGATTTTCATTATAATATCTTTCGGCCCATCCTACTATGCAATTTTCATCAATATTAATAGGCATATGATTTTTTATTCTAAGAATTTGAATCATCTCTGCTTGTCCATATTGTTTTGAATAATCAATTATTTTTACATATGATTTAGTTATAATAAAACCATCATTGTTTTTACTAGCAGGTCCATAATATATTTTATGAATATCATCAAAATAATCTTGACTCTTAAAAATATAGCATATTCTTTCATTAAGAGATATCAAAAGTATATTAGCTGGTACAGATATTCCCTTAACTCTCAATTTAGATAAATATTTAATTGCTTGCAATAATGTTTTACTAACATCAGTAATATTTAATTTGAATTCTAATAAATTTCCATTCCAAACTCCATCTGTATTTTCAATCAATACATTATTGTTTTCATAGTCTATTCTAAAGGTTTTAAAAAAATCTATTTGCCCTTCCTTCTCAATTCTATATTGTCTCAATAGAACCCTCCTTCAATTATGTTAATATTAAATCAATTCATTTGATACAATATATTAGATTTTTTAAAATCTTAGAATAATCTTTTTGATAACTTATTAGATACATTACATTCGATAATTGATGGTGGATAAAATTATATTCTACATAAAGTTTATACTTGATATAATTAATTCAATAAAAAAAGTCATAGTTATTAACCATGACTTTTAATTTTTATATTATGCCAGCAATTATTCCTCCACCAACAACTACGTTTCCTTGGTAGAATACTACTGATTGCCCTTTTGTTATAGCTCTTTGTTTTTCCTTAAAGCTTACTTTAACTTTTCCATCTTTTAAAGGTGAAATTATTGCCTCTGCTGGTCTTCCTGAATATCTAACCTTAGCTTCAACAGTAATTGGCTCTTCTAACTTATCAAATGGAATAAAGTTTACATCTTTAGCAACTAAATCTGTTTTAAATATGTCTTCCTCTGGTCCTATTACAACTTCATTAGTTCTTGGGTTTATATCTGTAACAAATACTGGTCTTCCAAGTGCTAATCCTAAACCTTTTCTTTGACCAATTGTATAATATACTATTCCCTTATGCTTACCTAAAACATTTCCATTTTTATCAACAAAATTTCCTGGAACTACTTCTAAAGGTCTTGCTTCACTTATGTATCTTCCATGATTATTATCTGGTATAAAACAGATTTCTTCACTATCTTTCTTATTATGAACAGCTAATCCTATTTCTTTAGCTATTTCTCTTATTCTATCTTTAGTATACTCTCCACAAGGCATTAAAGTATGTGCTAATTGCTCTTGTGTAAAGTTATATAATGCATAAGTTTGGTCTTTTCTATCATCATCTGAACGAATTAAAAGATATCTTCCATCTTCATTCTTTTCAATTTTAGCATAATGACCTGTTGCAACATAATCTGCTCCAATTCCTTGTGCTTTTCTTAAAAGCTCATCAAATTTTAAATGCTTATTACATGCTATACATGGATTTGGAGTTTTTCCATCTATGTATTCTTGAACAAAGTAGTCAATAACCTTTTCTTTAAAGCTATCTCTAAAGTTCATTACATAAAATGGTATACCTATTTTATTTGCAACTCTTCTTGCATCATCTACAGCTGAAAGTGAACAACATCCACCTTCTCTTTCTGTATATTCATTGTCTTCTTGCCATATTTGCATTGTAACACCAATTACATCATAGCCTTGTTCTTTTAAAAGGTAAGCAGCAACGGAGCTATCAACTCCGCCACTCATACCTATTACTACCTTCTTTTTCTTTTCCATTAAATCCACACCTTAAATTTTATTCGTGTCCGTGTACTGCATCATGTAATTCATCATGATCTGTTTCTTCGAATTCCCAACCTTCTGTGCTTAATCCAGCATTTTTTCTATAATCATTGATTGCTTTGTGTATAGCTTCTTCTGCTAATACTGAACAATGCATTTTTACTGGTGGAAGTCCATCTAGCGCTTCAGCAACAGCCTTATTTGATAATTCCCAAGCTTCTTCTAATGACTTACCTTTAATCATTTCTGTAGCCATTGATGATGAAGCTATAGCTGATCCACATCCAAAAGTTTGGAACTTAACATCTTTAATAATGTTATCTTCAACTTTTAAATAAACTCTCATTATATCACCGCATTTAGCATTTCCAACTTCTCCAATACCATTTGCGTCTTCAATTTCTCCTACATTTCTTGGGTTTCTAAAATGGTCCATAACCTTATCTGTATATATCATAATTATTTTTCTCCCTTCTTAACAAAATCACTCCATAATGGTGACATATTTCTTATTCTTTGTATAATTCCAGGTAATACTTCTAAAACATAGTCAACATCTTCTTCTGTTGATCCATCACCTAGTGTTAATCTTAGTGATCCATGTGCTAATTCATGTGGTAAGCCTATTGCTAAAAGCACATGCGATGGATCTAATGATCCTGATGTACATGCACTTCCACTTGAAGCACATATTCCTTCAAAATCTAATGATAATAATATAGATTCTCCTTCTATATAAGTAAATCTTACATTAACATTACCAGGTAATCTCTTATCTCCTCTTGGTCCATTTAAATATGAATATGGTACTCTTTCTAATATTCCATCTATAAGTTTATCTCTAAGAACAGATAGTCTTTCCATATGTCCTTGTAAATCCTCAGTTGCTAACTCTATAGCTTTACCTAATCCAACAACAGAGGCTATATTTTCAGTTCCAGCTCTTCTAGCTCTTTCTTGACCACCACCGTGGATTAAGTTGTCAATCTTTATTCCTTTTCTTATGTATAAAACACCGATTCCCTTAGGCCCATATATTTTATGTCCAGCTAAAGATAAAAGATCTATATTCATTTCTTTAACATCTACTGGAACATTTCCAACTGCTTGAACTGCATCTGTATGGAAGAATATCTTTCTTTCTCTACAAATTTCACCTATTTCTTTAATTGGTTGTATTGTTCCAATTTCATTATTTGCAAACATAATTGATACTAAAATAGTTTTATCTGTTATTGCATTTTTTAACTCTTCTAAATCTATAAATCCTTCTTCATTAACATCTAAATACGTTACATCAAAGCCATTCTTTTCTAAATACTCACATGTATGAAGAACTGCATGATGCTCTATCTTAGTAGTTATTATATGATTTCCTTTTTTTCTATGTGCTGATGCAATACCTTTTATTGCCCAGTTATCAGACTCAGAGCCTCCCCCTGTGAAGTAAACTTCATTAATATCACAGTTTAAAGCTTTTGCTACTTGCCCTCTTGCTTTATCTATTGCCATCTTTGTTTCTCTTGATATTCCATAAAAAGATGATGGGTTACCAAACTTTTCTGTAAAATAAGGCATCATTTCTTCTAAAACCTCTGGTTTTACATAAGTCGTAGCCGCATAATCCATGTATACTGTTTTCATTTTTTATTCACTCCTCTTTAAAGTTAAAGACTCATTTCTTTCTTTAATTCTATTGTAGTCATCTACTATATCTTGTAGGGTTACCCCTTCCATAACTTCATCTATACTATTTTTAATTTTCGTCCATAAAAGTCTTGTTGCACAACAATCAACATTATCACAAGCTACCCCTTCAATACAATCTGCAATTTCTATAGGTCCTTCTAATACATACATTATATCCGAAACTTTTATATCCTTAGGCTCTCTTCCTAATACATAACCACCTTGAGCTCCTCTTATACTATTTATAAGTTTCGCTTTTCTAAGTGGAGAAAATAACTGTTCTAAATAATATTCAGATATACCTTGTCTCTGAGAAATAGTTTTTATTGATAGGGGAGAATCTCCATAATGGATAGCTAATTCAACCATAGCTTTTACTCCATATCTTCCTTTAGTTGATAATTTCATAATCTCACCCCTTATTCAGAGTCTTTTGCTCTGCTTTATATTTATATCATACTAACTTACTCTGTTTTTGTCAACCTTGATTTACTCTCACTTTATAAAAATTTTTACCATTTATTCATACTACTACTATTTACCTAAAAATGAGTTTTATAAAACAAAATATCAAATTTAATTATTCTATATTATTTAGCTTTTTAACATTTTTCCAATACTCTTTTGTTGCTCTTTCAAACTTATTTTCTCCATACTGATAGTAAGTTCTATCTTTAATATTATCTGGCAAATACTGTTGTTCTATATAATGGTTAGGATAGCTATGAGGATATTTATATTCTAATCCTCTTCCCATTTTACAAGCTCCACTATAATGTGCATCCTTTAAATGCATAGGTATATCTCCTATTGTCATACTTTCTAAATCTCTCAATGCACTATCTATAGCTAAATAAGCTGAATTTGATTTTGGACTTGTTGCTAAAAGAATAGTTGCCTCTGCAAGAGGTATTCTTGCTTCTGGAAATCCTAATTCTCTTGCAGAATCAACTAATGACTTTACTATTAAACTTGCTTGTGGATATGCAAGCCCTATATCTTCTGATGCTATAACTTGAAGTCTTCTACAAATAGAAATTAAATCTCCTGCTTTAATAAGTCTTGCTAAATAGTGGATAGCTGCATCTGCATCACTTCCCCTAATTGATTTCTGAAATGCACTTAATATATCATAATGTGCATCTCCATCATTGTCATAAGCAATAACTTTACTTTGTGTTGAATCTTGAGCTACATCTAAATCAATTAATATAACTCCATCACTATTAGGCTTTGTAGAATTTAAAGCTACCTCTAAACCATTTATAGCCTTTCTTACATCACCATTACAATATGAAGCTAAATAATCTATAGCTTCTTCTTTTATATCCAGTTTTATTTCAGTATAATCTTTACTTCTAATTTCAATTGCTCTTTTTAAAGCCTTTTTTATCTCTCCCTCTTCAACTGGTTTAAATTCAAATATTGTTGATCTAGAAAGTAAAGCCTTAAATATGTAAAAATACGGATTTTCTGTAGTTGATGCAATGAGTGTTATTCTTCCATCTTCTATATATTCTAAAAGAGACTGTTGCTGCTTCTTATTAAAATTTTGTATCTCATCTAAATATAAGACAACTCCATTTACTCCTAAAAATGTATCTAACTCTTTAGTTATTTCCTGAATATCTTTTAATGATGCATTGGTTGCATTTAATTTATAAAATCTTTTCCCTGCTTTTTCTGCTATTATATTTGCAACAGTAGTCTTCCCTACCCCTGGTGGACCATAAAATATCATATTAGATATACGTCCACTTTTAACTATTCTATCTAAAATTTTATTTTCACCTAATATATGTTGTTGACCAAAAACCTCATTCAATTGTCTTGGTCTAATTAAATCAGCAAGTGGTTTCATCTTTTCACCTCAAAATAATTATTGCTTAAAGTATATCATAATAATTATTTTTTTAATATTTTAATGTTTATTTTTATACAATTTAAAAAGGCTTGTCCATATTGGTACAAGCCTTTTTTATAATTCATTTATATATTTAATTATCTATAAAATTCTTGAGTTGCGTAAACTTTATTTCCTATTTTATAAACTCCTACTCCAATACTTGAGAACTTAGTTGATAAAATATTTTCTCTATGTCCTTGTGAATTCATCCAATTGTTCATAAATTGATTTGCTAATACATTTGGATCTGTTACTCCACCTATATATGCAATATTTTCTCCCCAAGCACTATATGTTACTCCATCATTTTTCATTTGAGTTGTAATATAATTTCCATTTAAATCTGTGTGACTGAAGTAATTATTATCTCCCATATCTTGAGATTTAATTCTTGCATATTTCTCCATAGTAGTGTTATATGATAATGCTGGTACTCCTGCTTTTGCTCTTTCTTCATTTACTCTATTAAAGATAGCAGCTTCTACCTGTGCCATAAAGTTTGAATTTGATATTTCAGAATCATTTGTTCCATTATCTATTGATGGTGTTTCATCTACTGATGGCGTTTCATCTACTGACGGTGTTTCATCTACTGATGGCGTTTCATCTACTGATGGTGTTTGTATAGTATTATCATTTGATGGCTTATCTACTGTTGGAGGTGTTGTTGGTTTTTCATTTGGATTTTCTTCTATGTTACTTCCTCCATTATTATCGTTACTATTATTGTTATTGTTGTTATTATTGTTATCAGTTGATGGCTTGTCCGTAGATGGTTTATTCACTGTATTATCTCCAACTACATTATTATCTCCTGATGCATTTCCATTGTTGCATTGACCATTGTTTGAACTGTTGTTTTGAGACGTTCCAATCCACCAATGAAAAGTAACTTTATTATTATTAATAAAAATAGTTTTACTACCGCTTTGTAGATTAGATACTGATAACATGTTTCCACATGCTACTTTTATTTTTTCTGAATTATTACTATTAGACTGTATGTCCACTTTTTTTGTAGCCGCGTTTGCAGTCGTGCTAAAAATTCCTGAACCTACTCCCCCTAGTATAGCTGTTGATAATATAACGGCAATTAGTTTATTCTTCATCTGTACCACTCCTTTTTATTTTTTTGAACTACAATCTTTATAGTTCAATATCTTATTAGTTAAAGTACTTTTTACTTTCACTAACGTCGTCACTTACATTTATAACATATTTTCTTAATAACACTTATAGTAGATTCATTCTTTACATTCATATATATTACTATATTAGTTTTAGAGGCCTTAAATAGAATTAAATTCCTATAGCTATTTGTGTATATTAGTAGCTTGTACACTTTTTCCGTATTATTCCATCCAATAAATTTCCTAGTATATTATTCTTACTTTCTAGTTTTACATTTGAAATATTAATCATATATTAATATCTTAATTTTAAAAAGCTGTCTAGAAATAATAAAGGTCTTTTTAACAATCGAGTAGGAGGAAAATAATTATTTTATTTTCCGTCCTCTCACACCACCGTGCGTACCGGTCTGGTACACGGC
>NZ_JAJKGM010000065.1:0-8985 GCF_021412605.1 Clostridium celatum | reverse complement strand
GCCGTGTACCAGACCGGTACGCACGGTGGTGTGAGAGGACGGAAAATAAAATAATTATTTTCCTCCTACTCGATTTTTTTTGATTATGTAGAAAATAAAATATATAAAGATGATGCTATAGGTATTTAATTTATAAGAATTACTGAATATATAGTTACAATTAATAATGAGCTACTTTTAATTTTAGAAATTAAATCAATAATTTAATAAAAATAATTACAAGCCATATTCAACAAAAATAATAAATAAAAAAATCAGGTTGCACTAAATTATGAGTAATTTGAATGCAGCCTGATTTAATATTATTTTAATATATATTCATTAGAGGTAACAAAAATAGTGGATTTAGAATAACTTGTTTGTTTAACTATAATAGAATCACCACTATTAATATCTGTTGTTTTAACTCTTAAAGTATTTTCATTTACATATTCAGTATCAACTATATTATCATTTATAAAAACTCTACTAAATGTATTAAAGTTTTTACCTGTAATTTCAATATAATCGCTATTAATAACAACATTATCAATGATAAAGTCTCTAAGACCATATTTAAAATTATCAGATGGGATAGCTTTTGTGTAATCAGATGTGTAATTTTTGCCGTAAAGCATATCATATTCTAATATTTTTAAATTTTCAAGTTTTTCATCAGTAGGCATAGTACTTCTATGAAGCTTGGCCAAAGTAGTTAATGGGAAGTTTAAATCAGATAATATCTTTGAACTAAGTTCATATGCCTTTAAATCTTCATCTTTTTCTTCTAATCCGAAGTTATCCCAAATAACATATGATGTTTGTTTTTGATTGCCAGTAATTAAATCATCATTTGATAAGCCTACAGCTGGAAGATGATCACCATATAATATAACAGCAGTAGGTTCATTAGTAGCTTCTACAAGTTCAAGTAATTCACCTATAAACATGTCCATTTCATGAATTTGTTGAAGGTAATATTCTAATCTGCTTTTATTTTCTTCATTATAATCACTTGTAATTTCAAATTCGGTAGTATCTTCTTTATCACTTGGATACCCACCATGCCCTTGAACAGAAACTGCAAAAACAAGAGCAGGATTTTCTGATTTTTCCAAAGAAAGCTTTATTTCAGGTAATAATAAGGTATCTTTTGCCCAGCCTAGAGGAGTAACATTATTATTACAACCCATTACTTCAAGAGAAGCGAAGCTATCAAAGCCTAGATTTTTATAAACTTTATTTCTACAATAGAATGTTCCTTCATGATTGTGCATAGCATCAGCATCATAATTATAATCTTTTAAATATGAAGCTAATGAAGGGGAAGTTTTACTTGATAATAATGTATTATAAGGGAATTCACCAGCACCAAAAAGTGATGAAGATAATCCTGTTATTACCTCAAATTCTGTATTAGCAGTACCCCCACCAATAGAAGGAACTTCTAAGAATCCAGAAGAATAATTATCAATTAAATATTGGAAATTAGGAGTAACTTCCTTATTAAATGTAAAATCTTTTAACATAGATTGATCTATGAAAGATTCTAATTGAACTATTATTATATTTGGTGTTTTTGGAGTTACACTAGTATTAGAAGTATTTACAACAGTTGAATCAGTAGTATCTTCATCTACAGTTTCTTCACCGGTACTATAAAGATTAATTTCATTTTTAGTTTTTTCAACTAAAGAATCAGAGTAACCTTGAGGCTTGTCTATACCTGTGTTAACAATACTATTTAAAAATGAAAAAGCAAATCCATATTCTTTATACTTAGCAGTAATATCCCAGAAATTTTTACTAACAACTTTCTTTTCCATAGCATAATCAGTTATTCTTGGTGATATAAGAATAAGTAATACTAATGAAATTATATTTAATGTATAGCTCATTTTTACTTTTGGTGATTTTATAAAAATTACAATCAGTGCAACAATAAGAACGATCAATGCAATTATCATTAATATTAATGAAGATGATGTTAAATATTGATTACTTAATTCTAGTCCATTTTTTATCATTCCAAGATCTGCTCCTGTTAATGGAGTACCTCTAAATTGTAATACAAGATTATCACCAATACTAAATATAATCCAAATAGAAGTAATTAGAGTAAATACAAAAAGTCTTCTTTTAAATAAAAAACAAGGACTTAAGGTTAAAGCAACAATAAAAGTGTTAAAAGCAAATTTACTAAAAAAATGTCTTACAAAATCTTTAGCTTGTACAAATTCCCCTCTAGTAATTGCTTCAATTGTAAATGTTAACAAGAAGGAATAGGCAATAAAAAAAAGTAAACTTACTAATACTTTTTTATTAAAAATTTTTTTTATTATGTTCAATACAAACTCTCCTCAAATTAAATTTTTTGTAAAGTTAAAATTAATATGTTAAAAAGTAAAAACTTTTTAACATATTAATTATAGAGAAGTAAACCAATATATACAAGATAGGTTATTAATGAAAATATGTGAAAATTTCATGAATAATCTAGTATTTGGTAGAGTTTAAAGGTTAAATTTATTTATAAATAGATATAAGTAGTATATAATTTAAAAGGTATTACCAAATTTGGTTAGTAAGTTTAAAGTTACATATGAAAAGGTATATTAGGTGATGTACAGAAGAGATAAAATATAAAATTGATAGAGGTGTTATGATGAAAAAAATTAGTATAATAATACCAGTATATAATGTAGAAAAATATTTAAATAAATGTTTAGATTCAATAGTAAAACAAAGTTATAAAAATTTAGAGATACTAATAATTGATGATGGATCTAAAGATAATAGTTTAAAAATTGCAAGAGAATACGAAAAGCGTGATAATAGGATAAGAGTATTTACTCAAAAAAATTCAGGGGTAAGCTCTGCAAGAAATCTAGGAATAAAAAACTCTACAGGAGACTACATAACTTTTGTTGATAGTGATGATTGGTTAGAATTAGATATGTATGAAAAAATAATAGATAGATTTAATGAGTCAATTGATGCTGTAGTTTATAGTTTTATAAGAGAGTATCCAAATAGAAGTGAGAGAGAAGTTATTCCATTTGAAAAAGAAACTATATTAAATGAAGAAGAAATATATAGTAAGTGGATTTTCAATTTAATTTCAGGAGAAGATGAAAGAGAAAGCTATATAATGGCAACAATTTGGAGATGTATTTATAGAAGAAATATAATCGAAGAGTATAGTATTTTATTTGATAATGATTTATCTTATGCAGAAGATTTAATTTTTAACTTAAAGTATTTTACTAAATGTAAAAAAATCTACATATATAATGAAGCTTTATATCATTATAGATTTAATACAAATTCTCTAGTAACTAAATATGATAGTGAGCTTTGGAATAAGAATTTAAAAGTGAACGAAGCTATTAAGAATATTTTTGAGAGTAATAATAAAGAAAAACTTATTATTACTAATGAAGTTTTAAATAGTAATGGCATGTTAATAAATAATAATAATTATGAAATTAATAAAGAAATACAAGAGCGAATTAATAGTAGATTAATTTCAGTTTGTGTTGGATGTTTAGTTAATATTTTTCATGAAAACAATAATGATAGTATAAGTGTTAAATATAAAAAGGTAAAACAAATATTAAATGATAAAAGTTTAGTGGAGGTCAAATCCAAATACAATATTAAAAATAAAAAGTATAAGCTTTTAACATTAAATATGCCAATTATACCAATAGTAATTATAAATATAAATAAAATGAAAAATAGAATTTTAAAGTAAGGGAGAAACGATGAGGACTAAAAAGGCATTAATTAATTCAAGTGCAAATATATTATGTTTTATAATTGCATTTATACCTAGTTTAATTATAAGAAAAATTTTCTTAGATACATTAGGTAGTGATATTTTGGGGTTAAACTCCTTATACAATAATATAATAGGATGGCTTTCTATAGTTGAATTAGGAGTTGGAACTGCAATTATATATTCATTATATAAACCATTTGCAGATAATGATAGAAGTCAAATAAGAGCCTATATAAGATTTTATGGGAAGTTTTATAGAAGTGTTGGCTTTGTTATATTAATAATAGGACTTATAATTACTCCATTTTTAAAGTATTTTATAAAGGAAAATATTGATTTAAAACTAGTAAGTATAGGATTTATATTATTCTTATTAAATAGCTTTATATCATATATGTTTTCACATAGATTATGTATATTAAATGTAGCTCAAGAGGAATATAAGGTTACAATTGGAACTACAATTTCAAAGCTTGTAATAACATTAATTCAATTTTTTATGCTTAAGATATACCCTAGCTTTTTACTATTTATAATAATACAAATAGTAGTAAATCTTATATATTTCATAACTATAAATATGTATATAAGTAAGCGATATTCTTGGTTAAATGAAGGAAAAGAAAGTTTAGAAGAGGAAACAAGTAAGAAGCTATTAAAAAATGTTAGAGCTATGTTCATGCATAAGATTGGTGATTTAGTTGTTAATAGTACAGATAATATAGTTATTTCAAAATTTGTTGGATTAGGAGCGTTAGCTAATTATTCAAACTATCAAATGGTAATTACAGCATGTCAAACAGTAGTAAGTAGAGGTTTAATGGGACTTACTGCAAGTATAGGAAATATGTTATCTACAGAAAATAAAGAAAAGGCATATAATGTTCATAAAAAGGTATTTTTCTTAAACTTCTGGGCTGTATCATTTATAGTTATATCTTTATATAATACATTAAATCAATTTATAGGAATGGTATTTGGAGAGCAATATTTATTAGATAGTCTAACCTTTGCAATAATATTAATTAATGTATACTTTGCATCTATGAGAGGTTCCGTTGAACAATTCCAAAGTGGAAGTGGTAACTTCTATCAAGATAGATATGCACCAATAATTGAATCTATAATAAATTTTGTATCATCAATAATATTAGTAAATTATATAGGTATTGCAGGAGTGTTTATTGGTACACTAATATCTAATTTTACAGTAGTTTTCTGGACAAAACCATATGTTGTTTATAAGTATGTTTTTGATAAAAAGCTTATTGATTATTTTATGATGTATTTTAAATATTTAATAATAGCAATAATACCATTAATAATAACTAATTATGCTACAATACCATTTAAGGAAAGTTACGATATAGTTAGTTTTATAACAAATTGTGCAATTAATGTGGTGTTAATTAACGTTATATATTTAATAATATTCTTTAAGAGCGAAGAATTTAAATATTACTTATCAATTTTTAAAAGAAAATAAATTTATATTTTAAAGTCTCTAATAAGATAAATTTTCTTATGGGAGACTTTTATTATAGGAAAAAAATGTTACAAAAAACATCTTTTATGTTATAATTTAACATAAAAGAAAGAGATTTATAAATTTATGGGAGGAACATATGAGAATGAAAAAAAGTACAAGAATTATTTTATTATCCATAAGTATAGTAATTGGGATAATTATTATTGGAATAGTTGCTACAGGGTTCTATGCTGGGAGCTTACTTAACAAAATTGAAGAGGTAAAGATAGAAAAGGATAATATAGGAATAAAAGAAGAGGTACAAGAAAAGTTAAAAGAATATGAGGGAACAATAAAAAATATAGCTTTATTTGGTATAGATACAGATGAGAATGGCATAGGAAGATCGGATGCAATAATGATAGCAACATTAGACACAGAGCATAAAAAGTTAAAAATAACATCTATAATGAGAGATTCTTATGTTGATATAGAGGGGTATGGAAAAGATAAATTAAATCATGCCTATGCTTATGGAGGAGCAGAGCTTGCAATGAATACTTTAAATAAAAATTTTGATCTTAATGTAGAAGATTTTGCAACAGTAAATTTTTCATCATTACCTAAAATAGTTGATCAATTAGGTGGAATAGATTTAGATATAGATAGTGAAGAGATGGAGTTTATTAACGGATATATAGGAGATCTTAATAATACTAATGGAACTTATTCAGAGCAAATAACAGAACCAGGGATTCATCATGTAAATGGAACACAAGCTATGGCATATTGTAGAATAAGATATACATCAGGAGATGATTATAAAAGAACAGAGAGACAAAGAGAAGTACTATCTCAATTATTTAATAAAATAATGGAAGTGCCAGTAACATCTTATCCATCATTATTAGCAGAATTATTACCAATGGTTAAAACAAGCCTATCTTCAAGTGAAATTTTAGAACTTGGAAACGAAGTATTAAAAATAGGTACTAAAAGCATAGAACAAGAGAGATTTCCTATAGATGGCTATTGTGAAGGAGACTATATAGATGGAGTATTTTACTTAACCTTTGATGAAGAAACAACAATTAACCAAATGCACGAATATATATTCGAAGATAATAAAACTTGGTAAAAGTTTGAGTTGAAAAGCATAAAGAAAATTTTAATATTGGGAAAATAAAAAAGGAATTATTAAACCTACTGGAATTATTGCAATTTTACCTTAAATTTAATTAATTATTTCATGGTAATTGCAAATATTCCTTTCGGTTTAATAATTCCTTTCTTATTATTGACTAATTATTTATCATCGAAGATGTAGTCCATCATTTGTTTTTTAGCTGTTTCTAAATCATATGATAGGTAGTATACTCCATCAATAGTTATACCTTCCCCGTATCCGTCCCTAGGGAATCTATCTTGAATTAATCCATTTTGTATTATGCTTGTAGCTTTACTTGCAATAGCCAACATATCATTTGAAGTCATATTTGTTTGAACATATGGTAGTACAGTAGATAAAATTCCAGGGTATGAAGTAACTGATTGAGTAGCTAATTTATTAAATAATCTATTTAAAACAGTTCTTTGTCTTTCTGTTCTTACATAGTCTCCGCCAGTTGCATATCGTATTCTGGAATAGCTTAGAGCTTGATCACCGTTTAAAGTATATGTACCAGATGAGTTTATACCAGGTATATGAGGAACTTCTTCTTCTGTAATAGTTATATCAACACCACCAAGTAAATCTATAATTACAGGCAATGAAGAAAAATTAACAGCAACAAAATCTTCAATATTTAACCCAAAATTACTATTGATAGTTTTTATTGCAAGTTCAGGACCACCGTATGCATAAGCATGATTAATCTTGTCCATACCATAACCTTCTATATTAACGTATGAATCTCTCATAATAGAAGTAAGTTTTAATTTTTTATGAGTAGAATCTATAGTTGCAATCATTATAGAGTCAGATCTACCAGTTATACCATCTTCCGAGTCTATTCCAAATAAAGCAATATTTTTGATATCTTTAATTTTATCATCATCATAAGATTCTTTAATTTCTTCAGTATTAATGCTTAAGTCAGTATTATCAAGTTTTACATTATCAACCTTATTTAATAAAGAATAGATGCTAAAGACACCTATTAAAATTAAAATTATAAGTGTTGATACAAAACCAAGTGTAATTTTAAGCCATAAATTTTTATTTTTTCTCTTTCTTTTTCTTTTTCGTTTCTTAGTTATTTCTTCATTCATGCCCATCACCTCATTTTATATATTAGCATTTTGTCTAAAAATTGTAAAATATCTATGTTATATGTATGATTAGGTTATATGATAAAATCAATAAAATATATTAACTACAAACTTTTTGGTAGTGTGTTGTTTGAGATTTAATTAATATGATACAATTAAGTAAATATTAATTAAGTATTACGTATAATCAACAAAGGGTTAGCATTAGGAGGTAAAATTATTGAGTAAGTTAGATACAAAAAAGGTAAGGGTTTTAAGTGTTTTTGGAACTAGACCAGAAGCAATAAAGATGTGTCCATTGGTTAAGGCTTTAGAAAAAGATGAAAGAATAGAATCTATAGTATGTGCAACAGCACAACATAGAGAAATGCTAGATACAGTTTTAGATATATTTGATGTTAAGCCACAATATGATTTAAATGTAATGTCTCATGGTCAAACTATAGTAGATGTATCAAATAAGGTTTTAACAGGAGTGGATAAAACAATAAAAGATTGCAACCCTGATATAGTTTTAGTTCATGGAGATACTTCAACAACATTAAATGGAGCATTAGCTGCATTTTATAATCAAAAGGTAATTGGTCATGTTGAAGCAGGACTTAGAACTGGAGATATTTACTCACCATTCCCAGAAGAAGCAAATAGAAAATTAACGGGAGCTATAGCAACAATGCATTTTGCAGCAACAGAAAGCAATAAGAATAATTTAGCAAAAGAAAATATTACAAAGAACGTATACATAACAGGAAATACTGTAATTGATGCATTACTTAGTGTTGTTAATAAAGAACATAAATTTGAGAATGAAACAATAAATAAAATAGATTTTAATAATAAGAAAGTAGTATTATTAACTGCTCATAGAAGAGAAAATTGGGGAGAACCAATGAAGGATATATTCGCAGCAGTTAGACAACTTATAGAAAGTAATAATGATGTAGATGTTATATTCCCAATGCATAAGAATCCATTAATTAGAAGTTTAGCTAAATCAAGTTTTGAAGGAATAGAAGATAGAATTCATCTAATAGAACCATTAGAGTATGTTGACTTTGCTAATCTTATGGCAAAATGCTATTTAATAATGACAGATTCAGGTGGAATTCAAGAAGAAGCACCAGCACTTGGCAAACCAGTTATGGTTTTAAGAACAGAAACTGAAAGACCAGAAGCAATAGAAGCTGGAACTGTAAGACTTGCAGGAGTAAAGAAAGAAGATATATTTCATATAGCAAATGAGCTTGTAAATAATGAAGTCGAGTATAATAAAATGGCTCACGCAGCTAATCCATATGGAGATGGAAAGGCTTGCAAAAGAATAATCAATCATATTGTTGATTATTTCAATAAATAAAATAAAATCTTAGTACTATTTTAGTACTAAGGTTTTATTTTTCAGACTTCTGACAAAGTGTCAGTAGTCTTTAATTTTATACAAATATGTAATATAATTTAAAATATATTAATTTATTACATAGAG
>NZ_JAJKGM010000064.1:0-10278 GCF_021412605.1 Clostridium celatum | reverse complement strand
TAATATTAAATTTTATCCACAACTAATAATAGAAAAACCCTCTGTTTTTAAACAGGGGGTTTTTCAACAAACTGAAAGATGAAAGTTTTACTTTCATCTTTTTTCTAATTTAAAACAAAAATCTTTATATTTAGACTTTTATTATATATAATAGGTATTGAAATAATGAAATAGAGGAGTAGTAAGATGTTAAAAAATACTGAAAAAATGATGATAGAAACATATGGCATAAAAGAAAATGCCTTTGAAATTTATAAAAAGGCTTTAGCGGATGTAGAAGAACAATTTAAGCTATATGATGAAATAAGAGAATATAATCAATTAAAGGTTTTAAATGCTTTCCAAGAAGAAAGAATAAGTGATATGCATTTTACTAATTCATCAGGGTATGGATATGATGATATAGGAAGAGATACATTAGATAAAGTATACGCAAGAATTTTTAATACTGAAAGTGCATTAGTTAGACCTCATTTTGTTAATGGTACTCATGCAATTGGTTGTGCGCTAATGGGCAATTTAAGAACTGGGGATACAATGGTATGTATTACTGGTGCACCTTATGACACACTGCATAATATTATAGGAATAAGTGGTAAAGAAAATATAGGTTCTTTAAAAGAATATGGTGTTAATTATAAGCAAGTAGATTTAAAAAATGGTACATTCGATACTGAAAAAATTATAGAAGTTTTAAAAGAAGACCATAGTATAAAATTAGTACATATACAAAGAAGTACTGGATATGGATGGAGAAAATCTTTCCTAGTATCAGAAATAGGAGAAATCATTTCTGTAATTAAAGGGATAAGAGAAGATGTTTGTATATTTGTAGATAATTGTTATGGTGAATTAATAGATACTATAGAGCCAACAGATGTTGGAGCAGACTTAGTTGCAGGTTCTTTAATTAAAAACTTAGGTGGTGGTATTGCACCTACTGGAGGATATATAGCAGGAAAAACTAAATATGTTGAGCAAGCAGCATTTAGATTAACTACACCTGGAATAGGAGGGGAGTGTGGATCAACATTTGGTGTAATGAGACAATTATATCAAGGATTATTTTTAGCCCCACATATAGTTATGGAAGCATTAAAAGGGGCAGTTTTTTGTGCTAGAGTAATGGAGCTTGCTGGCTATGAAGTTTTACCTAAGTATGATGATAAAAGAAGTGATATAATTCAAGCTATTAAATTTGGAGATAGAGAAAAACTTATTAAATTCTGTAAGGGAATACAAAAGGGTTCTCCAATAGATTCATTTGTTGAATGTGAACCATGGGCAATGCCGGGGTATAATGATGAAGTTATAATGGCAGCAGGTGCTTTTATTCAAGGATCATCAATTGAATTATCTGCTGATGCACCTATAAGGGAGCCATATATTGCATATCTTCAAGGTGGTCTTACATTTGATCATGCTAAAATAGGTACATTAATATCTTTAAATAGTATAATTTAAATTATAAAAAGGTCGTATAAAATGGTACGACCTTTTTTGTTATTTTATATCAGAGTTTATAGTATTATCTATAGGTGGTTCAGAAACTACATTAGTAAAATCATCATTTTTTAAATCTTTGGGAGAGTCATCGCTTTTAAACTCTAAGGTATCTTCAATGTTATTAAAATTATTGGAATTATCGAATAATTCTAATTGATCTATATCAAAATCAGTATCAATAAGATTATCTAAAGTAATCTCATTATTACTAACATCATTAATATCAGTATTATTAACGTCAGTAGTAACCTCCATTATATCAGATGAAGTATTTTCTAAAAGATAATCGTAATTATTAGGAATAATAAATAGTGATTTACATCCATTATTAGTATCTGAGATTAATTCTAAAATAATATTTAATAAATCTTCAGAAGATAATATTGCATTTGCAAATGAGAGTGCATATAAATTTAAATTAAAACCTATAACAGATATAATAATTAAAGGAATAAGAGAAAATATTAAAAATGGGGTTATAAGACTAAGAAAAAGCCTAAAACTATTAATTTCTTCTGTTAATTCGCTAGTTAATAATCTATTTTTATTGAAAAAGATAAGTTTATTTACTTTATTTTTAAAAGGATTCTTATAAAAAAGTGAATGAATAAATTCATGAGGGATTTGTATTAAATAAAAAATTAAGAAATATAAAATAGCAAAGGATAGCAAATATATTTTTAATTCAGAAACTGAAGAAACATTAAAGTATATTGAATAGCCAAAACCAAATCCATAAAATAAGATAAACATTATTCTAACTAAAAGTCGTAAATTTAAATATTTATCTCTATTAAAAAACTCAATTGGACATATTATATTAGCATTATCAAAATCATATTTGTTTTTAAAAAAATGACCAATAGATATTTTCATTGAATTACACCTCGTTTTTAAAGATTAATAAAAAAGAATCATACAATAAAGTATGACTCCTTAAGTATTAATATGTCCTAAATAATCCAACTAATTTACCTAAAATAATACAATTATCAACTATGATAGCATCCATATTATCATTTTCAGGTTGAAGTCTAATATGTCCATCTTCACGATAAAATCGTTTTAAAGTAGCTTCATTTTCTATTAATGCAACTACAATATCGCCATTACGAGCTGTTTGACATTTTTCAATTATAGCTAAATCTCCATCAAAGATTCCTGCATTGATCATACTATTACCACTTATATTAAGCATAAATAATTCGTCGTTATGCTTGATATAATTTAAAGGAAGTGGAAAAATATCTTCAACATTTTCATTAGCTAAAATAGGAATACCAGCAGTTACCTTTCCTATTATAGGAACATTAACCATTTCTTTTTTTATTGAATTATCTATTATTTCTAAAGCTCTAGGCTTTGTTGGATCTCTTCTTATTAAACCCTTACCTTCTAGTCGTTTAAGATGACCATGAACAGATGACGTGGATTTTAACCCAACAGCTTCACATATTTCTCTGACAGAAGGTGGGTATCCTTTGTTATCGGTGTAAGTTTTTAAAAATTCATAAATTTCATTTTGCTTATTATTTACTTCACGCATTAGTAACACCTCACTTATTTGAGATAATTATAACATACCTAATTAGTAATATCAAACTTATGTTCTTAAAATTTAAAAAAAATGTAAAAAATTTATCTTGTAAAAATATGAATAAACTGATAGAATAAAAAAGTTAAAAACTTTTAGGTGGTGATTATATGACAAATAAATATACTGAGGATGATTATTGTGATATATACTCAAAAAAAATTTGTGATAATTGTGGAAAGTGTTTAGAGGAAAATGGGGTTGACATAAGAGCAATAAATATTGATGATATTGCTAAAACAGTTGAAGAAAACTCATTTATAGAAGATGAATTAAAAAAAGCTCTAGAATTATTAAATGAAGAAAATAGAGAAGAGGATATAGAAGAAGAGATAGATATAGATATTCAATCTGAATTAGAAGAAGATTACATAGATGCTTTTGATAACATTGTTTACTTAGATGAAATTGGAGTAGAAGAGGATTCTGAACTAGATGAATTGACAGAAGAAATATATCCAGGAATAAGAAAATTAAAAAGAAACAAATAATAAAAATAAAAGAAACATAGTTATAAATTATGTTTCTTTTATTTTTGTCTTATTATTTTAATAAATTAATAAAAAAATGCTAAAAATACGAGTGTTGAACATATGTTCTTAATAGTGTGTTTATCATATATTAGCTAAAGGATTAGAGTTTATAGCATCTCTAAGTGCATCATCATCAACATGAGTATAAATTTGAGTTGTTGAAATATTTTCATGACCAAGTATACTTTGTAAGCTTCTAATATCTACATTGCCATGTTTATACATTAATGTAGCTGCTGTATGTCTTAGTTTATGAGGAGTATATTTATCATTTAATAATCCAGCATCTTTTATATGTTTTTTTACAAGTAATTCAACAGTTCTTTTATTTATAGGCTTTCCTCTAGAAGAAAGGAATAAGAAAGCTTTGTCTTCTGTAGTTGATTTATCTTCATTTCTAATTGATATATACTTATTTATAGATGTTATACATGCGTTATTTAAATATACTGTACGTTCTTTATTTCCTTTCCCAATAATATTTAGTGTATCTCCTTTAATTTTATCAATTTTAATAGAGCATAGTTCAGATAAACGCAAACCACAATTTAAAAATAATGTTAAAATACAATAATCTCTATAATAGTTAGTATTATTTACATCTAATGAAGTTAACAAGTGTATACTTTCATCTAAGTTAAGATATACAGGGTTTCTTTTGCTTATCTTAGGTGACTCTAATTCAAGTGCTGGATTAATAGAAATTATCTTGGCTTTACCATATAAAAAGTTAAAAAAGGATTTTAAAGTAGCAACTTTTCTTGCTCTAGCATAGGAACTATTATTTCTTTGCTTTTCAACAAAAGATAAAAATGCATATAAATCAGTTAAAGTAATATCTTTAACAATATTCTCATTTATATCGGATATTATGATTTCTTCAAATTCAATATCTTTAGAAGTTTCAATACCTTTATATACTTTCAAGAATCTAAAGAATAGACAAAGATCTAGTTTATAAGCATTAACAGTATTTATAGATTTACCTTTAATAGTAGATAAATAATTAAGAAAATCTAATAGTATTACGGGAAGAGTAGAATCAGCTTTTATATCTATACCAAATTGATTAAAAGCTTGAAACTTTTCATCAGTATTTAATATTAATGCACTTTTATCTATATTTAATTTGTTAATTGTATTAGATTTATTAGCATTTTTAGCTTTTATTAATGATCTATTTAAACCTAGTTCTTTTAGCCATATTTGTATGGTTCTAACTCCAACTTTATAAATAGTAGCTAATTGACTTGAGGTTAGATTATGAATTTCAACTAATATATATAAATCCGTTATTATATATTCATATCCACGATTTATACCAAGTTCAGCAAAATTATTTTTTATGATATTAATTTTTTCAATATCAACAGCAGTTAGCTTTATAGATAATAGAGATTTTACTTCAGATGAGTATTCATAGTTCTTATATTTAAAAGTTTTTGTTCTACCTATAGCCAAAAATATTCCCCCTTAAAAATATAGATAAAATAGCATAATATATACACGAAATTTTAGAAATGTATATTTAGCGAAATTTTAATAACGAAAAAATAGTGCCTTTCTTTAGTAATATTTAATATATTATAGTTTAAATATTACTAAAGAAAGATATTTTTAAACTTATTTTTCAATTTCAATTATGTTTTTAATAAGTGATTCTTTAATAAGCTCAGATTTAGAAAAACCTTTTCTAAAATAACGAATTTGTTTATATTTTTCATTATTCATTTCAAAATCTAATATATCAATTCTATCTCCAATATAAAAAATAGGTTCTTTTTGACCTTTTATATTAATTTGAATTTTCATTAATTTCCTCCTATGTTATGTAATAAATGTATATTTATATTATACAATATATATTAACAAATAAACAATAAAAAAAGGAAAAGCTTATTTTGCTTTTCCTTTTTTTATTGTTTATTTAAATATACCAAATGGCTTTCCAACTGGTAAAAATACTTTTCCAAAGTGCTTATTTAATACTGCTGCTGCAGAACCATAGAATGACATTAAAGCAATTAATAATTCTGACCAAGCTGCTAAAGAATGAGAAATTTCAGGCATTATACCAAATGCGTTTAGTGATAAGCCTAAGAATAAACAATCAATTAAAACAAATATTGTAAATAATACTTTATGAGTTTCCATAGCTCCTATAGTCATGTAAAGTGAGAATATTAGATATGCTAAAAATGCAAATCCTAATTGCTTGCTATCAGCTGCTAAAGCTAATTTTTCTCCAAAAACACCATTTTGAATTAGCCAAGTAAAGCCCATTGAATACCAGAAGAATGCAAAAGCACCAAATGCTGTAGCACCAAATGTATTATCATGTTTAAAATCATTAATACAAGCAAATAATTGAGCAGTAGCTCCTAAGAATATTGCCCAAGGAAAAACTAATGATACTCCACTTGTTAATCCTAATTTTTGAGAAGATGCTACAAGTGTAATTACAGCAAGTCCAAATAATCCTAATGCAGATGGATCTGCAGTTACAATTTTAATCTTTTGTGTATTTTCCATAATTTCCTCCTAAAAAGTTAATCTAATAATTTCGACTTTTAAAGGTTAACAGAAAGTAAATAACTTGTCAATTATTTTTGACTGTTAAATTCTTTGATTTTTAAATCTAAATTTTCTAAATATTCTTGTCTTTCATATTTAAACATTAACTCTTCTTCTAAAGTATTTTTTTCTTTATCTAGCTCGCTTAGAAGACCATAATTGCTAGCATTTTTGCTCATCTCTTCTTCTATTGATGATATTGCAATTTCAAGCTTTTCAATATCATCGTAGATAGTTTCGAATTCTTTTTGTTCTTTAAATGTAAATTTAGGTCTTGTATCTTTATTTTTTATATATTCTTTTTTCTTTTTTTCCTTTGAAGAATTAGTATCGGCTTTATTACTATTAGAATCTTCAATCTCTTTATAAATTAAAAAGTCACTATAATTACCATTATATATAGAAATATTCCCATTATCGAAAGCAAATATTTTATTACAAATTCTATCTAAAAAGTATCTATCATGTGATACAACAATTACTATTCCAACAAACTCATCTATAAAATCTTCTAAAATTTTAAGCGTTTCAATATCTAAATCATTAGTAGGCTCATCTAAGATTAATACATTAGGTGATTCCATTAATATTCTTAAAAGATGCAGACGTCTACGTTCACCTCCAGAGAGTTTTTCTATAGGTGTATATTGTTTTGTTCCATCAAATAAGAAACGTTCTGCTAACTGAGAAGCTGAAATTTTTATACCACTATCAGTTGGTATCCACTCTCCTCCTTCTTTAATATAATCTATAGCTCTCATAGATAAATCCATATGAGAATCATCTTGTGTAAATGATTTAATTTTTACAGTGTCACCTATTATTACATCACCATTATCATTTTTTAAATCACCTGTTATTATATTTAATAAGGTTGTTTTCCCTACACCATTTCTACCAATAATACCAATTCTATCTTCTTTTAAAAAAGTATAATTGAAATTATTTATAATATTTTTATTATTAAAAGATTTGCATATATCAATAAGTTCAATTGTTTTTTTACCAAGTCTTGATCCGATGAAAGGCATATCAATCTTTGGTCTCTCTTCTATATATTCTTTGCTTACTAACTCATCAAATCTTTGTAATCTAGCTTTTTGCTTAGTTGTTCTAGCTTTAGCCCCTCTTCTTACCCATTGCAATTCTTTTGCTATAAGTTTTTGTCTTTTTTCTTCCATTGATTGTTCAAGTTCTATTCTCTCAACTTTTTTTTCTAAGTATGTTGTATAATTTCCAGTATAGGAATATAATTTTCCTCTATCTAATTCAAGAATTTTATTACTAACTCTATCTAAGAAGTATCTATCATGAGTTATCATTAATAAAGAGATATTTTTAGAGTTTAAATACTCCTCTAACCACTCTATTGATTCAGAATCAAGATGATTTGTAGGCTCATCTAAAACTAATAAATCACAAGGTTTTATTAAAGCACCAGCTAAGAATACTCTCTTTTTTTGACCACCAGAAAGTTTTCCCATCTTCATTGAATAATCAGATATTCCTAATTTATTTAAAATAGTCTTTGCTTCACTTTCTAAAGACCATAAATTTAAAGAGTCTATCTTATCTTGAAGTTTAATTAATTTATCATTTATATCAGCATCAAATTCATGGTTGTTTAAATAGTCTACTAATGACTCATATTCTTTTAATAGTTTCATTTCTAAACTATCACCATTAAATATTTGATCTATTATAGTAGAATTCTCATCAAACTTTGTATCTTGACCAAGATATTCTATTCGTACATCTTTACCTTTTGTTATATTTCCGTTGAAAAATTCATCTCTTCCAGTTATTATTTTTAATAATGTTGATTTACCGGAACCATTTAACCCAATTAATCCTATTTTATCCCCAGTATTAATTCCCAAAGAAATATTATCTAAAAGAATTGTTTCACTATAAGATTTTGATATGTTTTCAAGTGTTATTAAGTTCATAATTTTCTCCTTTGCTAACTTCTATATGACTAAAGCTTCATTGAATAATTTTAACATCAAAATTATTATATTGCAAAAAAAAGAAGCCTTAAGGCTTCTTTTATGCTAATGTTAATAAGGCATTTTGTATTTTTATTAATTCATCATTTTTATTAATCCACCAATCTCTACTCCAGATAAAAATTATATTAGAACAAGCACTCCTCAAAGTGAGAAGATTTATTAAATCATTTTTTGTAAATGAATTAATGGGATTTATATATATGATTATACTTTTAGATTCATTAGAATTTTGTTTAATTTCTATTAAATTATTATTTATTGTAATTAAATAATTAAAAGGTTTTAATAACTTAATTATTTCATTTAAAATTTTATTATTTGATATATTTAGGTTATTATTAGCATCTTTAGGTATAAAGGATTTAATATTTGAATCCTTTAAAATAAGATCAAAATTAGTAAAATAGTTTTTTTTGTTATTAATAACAGGTTCTTCTTTTAATATATAAATAGGATGTATAATATTGATAATTTTTTTTATATTATTTATAGGGTGTATTTTAGAAATTTTTATAGGTAAATTCCTTGTAATTTTGTTTGAAATTATATTGCTATACAATGGTTTGGGTGCTAATAAGCTAAATGTATTCATTAATAATGTTTTAAATGATTTTATACCATAATCTAATGAATTTAAATAATTATTAATATTATTATAGTTATTTAAAATTTTACTGTTTTTTAATTCTATCTCATAAATGGATTTATAAAAAAAGAATTCAGGTATAAATGATATAAGCTTTTTTAAAGAATCTTTATTAGGATAATATTTATAAAAATCTTCTAAAATGCTTAATTCTAATTTACTAATACTACTTACTTTCTGTTCTATTTTTAAATAATTATCATATGCCACTAATAAATTTTTAAGTTCTGCAATATAGGATTGCAATTCATCATCTTGTAATATATATTTTTTTATATTATCAAAAATATCTTCATTAAAAATTTCTTTTATGAAAGAAAATGAATTTACATATAAGTTTAAATTATCTATATTCTCCATATATTGATTGTAAATACATTCTTCTTTTTCTTTATATTCATTTAAAAGTTTTAGTTTTTCTATTTTGACTTTTTTTCTATTAAATAAATATCTAAAATTAAACTTTGAATGGGTATTGATTTTATTTAATAAGTGACTATTATGTTTTGAATTTACCTCTTTAGCTATATCTTTAAGAGTTTCCATGTCGTAGTTTTTATAATATATAGATTTATTTATAAAATCAGTTGTATACTCATTAAAAAATATAGGTGGTATAAATGCATATGAGTTATTTAATATACTACTTAATTTAGTTATAGCAGAATGGATAGTTTTTTCATCAATTTTAGAATTTAAACTTTTAAATCTAGAAGAATTTTCATATTTTTTGTATTTAATAAAAGTATCTATTAAGTTATCTTTTAATAAATTAGTAGTCGAAGTTATAATTGAATCAGTATCGTTGTCTTCAAATAAGTTTGATTTGTTTATAATATTATAAAACTCAAATTTTTCATCTTTGAATTCTATATTTGAAATTGTTTTATTGTATAAATCATTTAATGAATATAGGGAATTGTTTTTAAGTGAAAAGGTATTAAAAGTATCTAAGATCTTATTACTATCATTTTTAATTTTTCTTTGAATAACCTTTAATTTTTCTATGTTTTTATTAAATTCTATAGAATTTAATTTTAAGTTAAAATGAAAAATATCGTTATCTTCTAGAATTAAATGATATCTATTTAATATATACACTATTTCAGATAACTCATCAGATATATTAGGGTTATCTTTTATTATAAGTATTTTCTTTTTATCAAATAAATAAGTTAAAATTTCTTCAAATGCATTGTTCTCGATTATACACTTATAGAAAGTATTCATATAAACCTCAATCTTGATAAAAATTATTATTAATATATGGTATGTAAGGTTTTATAATTAGATTACTATTATAGAAAAAGGAATTATATAAAAATATAATTCCTTTTTCTCAGACTGCTGACAAAGTGTCAGTAGTCTTTAATTTTATACAAATATGTAATATAATTTAAAATATATTAATTT